>CAZRKY010000057.1:0-14452 GCA_964600375.1 uncultured Caulobacteraceae bacterium
CGGCCTGGGCGGCGGCAACGACGAGCGCGAGCAGACGCTGAACCAGCTGCTGGTTGAGATGGACGGCTTCGAGGCCAACGAGGGCATCATCCTGATCGCCGCGACCAACCGTCCCGACGTTCTCGATCCCGCCCTGCTGCGTCCGGGCCGCTTCGACCGTCAGGTGGTGGTGCCCAACCCCGACCTGAACGGCCGCGAGAAGATCATCCGCGTGCACATGAAGAACGTGCCGCTCGCCGCCGACGTCAACGTCAAGACCATCGCCCGCGGCACCCCCGGCTTCTCCGGCGCCGACCTGGCCAACCTGGTCAACGAAGCCGCCCTGATGGCCGCCCGCAAGAACCGCCGCATGGTCACCATGCGCGACTTCGAGGACGCCAAGGACAAGGTCATGATGGGCGCGGAGCGCAAGTCCATGGCCATGAACGAGGAAGAAAAGCGCCTGACGGCCTATCACGAGGGGGGCCACGCCCTGGTGGCCATGACGGTGCCGCTGGCCGATCCGGTGCACAAGGCGACCATCATCCCGCGCGGCCGTGCGCTGGGCATGGTGATGCAGCTGCCCGAGGGCGACCGCTACTCCATGAAGCTGCAGCAGATGCGCTCCAGCCTGGTGATCATGATGGGCGGCCGCGTCGCCGAAGAGCTGATCTTCGGGTCCGACAACGTCACCTCCGGCGCCAGCTCCGACATCGGCCAGGCCACCAAGCTGGCCCGCGCCATGGTCACCCGCTGGGGCTTCTCCGAGAAGCTGGGCTACGTGTCCTACGGCGATAACCAGGAAGAGGTGTTCCTGGGTCACTCGGTGGCGCGCACCCAGAATGTCTCGGAAGCCACGGCCCAGATCATCGACGAGGAGGTCAAGCGCCTCGTCCAGGAAGGCTGGGACGAAGCCAAGCGCATCCTGACCGAGAAGATCGACGACCTGCACAAGATCGCCCAGGCTCTGCTCGAGTTCGAAACCCTGTCGGGCGACGAGATCAAGAACCTGCTGGAAAACGACATAAAGCCGAACCGCGAGGAGGATGTCGAACCGCCCTCCACCGGCCCCGCGGTCTCGGTGCCGGTCACCCCGGTGGCCAAGCCCGAACCCAAGATGCCGCCGGGCGCCATGCCCCAGCCGGCCTAGGACAACAGAAGGGCGGCCCGCAGGGGCCGCCCTTTTTCGTGGCTGGCGAAGCAGTCACGTAGGGCCGCGCAACCAATCCAGCAGCGGCCGGGCGTGATGCGGTCCCCAATGGGTTTGCCAGCCGAAGCGAAACTCCCACTGTGCGGCGCGGCGTAAGCCTGCTTCCCAGAGGTCCATCACCTGTTCCAGGTCGGTCGCGATGTCAGCGAGGTCGTCGCCGGCCCAGCGACCACCGGCCTCGTAATCACTGTCAGCCAGAGCCGGAAAGCGACGCTGGGCAAAGGCATACCAGCGCTTGTAGATGACCAGCGCGTCCCGTTCGGGCACTTCTTCATCGGTATCAGGAAGGCCGACGTCAGCGCCTGCCGCAAGCAGGCGTTCAAGTTCCCCCGCCAGATCCGTCGCCGACCCCTCGCCATCGCTTTCCAGAAAGGCGAGAAAGCGGCGCGAAGCGGTTATCCACTCGGGCTCATCCATGGCGGCAACAACCCCCCAGGTCCAGGGGGGTGTCAAATGCACCCCCGACAGCTTCTCCGACGGCGGTCGCTACAGCGGCGTGCAGGCGGCGGTGGCGCATGGTTTGCGGCTGGTGGCCGAGGGCGCGGATATCCTCGACGTTGGCGGCGAGAGCACCCGGCCGGGCGCCGAGCCGGTCGAGCTGGGCGAGGAGCTGACCCGCGTCATCCCGGTGATCATGGGCCTGCGTCAGGCCTGGGACGGGCCGATCTCCATCGATACGCTCAAGCCCACCGTGGCGCGCTCGGCCATCAGCGTCGGCGCCACGATCTGGAATGACGTCTCGGCGCTCGGCGGCGAGATGGCGGTGCAGAGCGCGCTGGAGCTGAACTGTGACGTCATCCTGATGCATATGAAGGGCGAGCCCCGCACCATGCAGGAAAGCCCCGCCTACGACGACGTCGTGGCCGAGGTGACCGCCTGGCTGAAGGGCCGCGCCGACGAGGCGATGGCGGCCGGGATCCGGCGCGAGAAGATCAGCCTCGATCCTGGCATCGGCTTCGGCAAGGCGCTGGAGCACAACCTGGCGCTCCTGCGCGGCCTGGACCGGATCAGGGCCCTGGGCTTTCCGGTGGTGCTGGGGGTCAGCCGCAAGCGCATGATCCAGGCCATCGACCCCACCGCGGTCAGCCCTGACGACCGGCTGGGCGGATCGCTGGCCCTGGCGCTCCACGGCGCGCGCATGGGCGCGGCGATGCTGCGCGTGCATGACGTGCGCGAGACCGTGCAGGCGCTGAAGGTGCGCGCGGCGCTGGAGGCGGGACAATGAGCGCCGAGATCCCAAGCCCGCCCGGCGGCGTCGGCCTGTCGCCTGCGGGCGGCGCGGTGCTGGCGCCGGTCTGTTACCTGCTGCTGATGGCGGCCGGGACGGCGGTGCTGTCGATCGTCTTCTCCGGAATGCGCAACCCCGTTTGGATGAGCCAGGACCCCGGCGGCTGGTTCCGCGGCGGCCACGTCCAGGCGCTGGACCTGGGTGTCGGCCTGTTCATCAGCGTCCTGCCCAGCGTCAACCACACCTTCCAGATCATCGACTGGCTGGCCGGAAAGGACCGCTGGCGCATGTGGCCGTTGTACTGGGTGATGATCGCCCTGCCGGTCGCGGCCTTCTTCTGGACCCGCCAGCAGCACCCGGGCACAGGGCCGTTGCTGGCCTGGGGCGCGCTGGCCGCGGCCAGCGCCTTCACCGTGCTGGGTTTTCCGAAGGCCGCGAAGCCCGCAGACCGCTAGGGGCCTCCGCCGCCTACTTCTTGCGCTTCACGTCCACGACCTTGGCCGGCTTGCTGGACTTGGGCCCCTTGGGCTCCTTGGCCTTGACCTGGTCGGCGTTGGTGACGGTCCAGGTGGTGAACCAGTGCGGATCGTCGATCTCTTCGCCGGTCGAGCGCAGGCGATAGCGGCCCGGGGCCGGCTTGGTGAAGCTGTCGAGCTGGGCGGGCAGCACCATCAGCTTGCCGGCGAAGGTGCGGCCGCCGACGAGAATGCGGATGCCGTTCTTCTGGTCGGCCGAGGTGACCTGGCCCCAGACGTGCTCGTGGCGCAGGAACTGGCCCATGGCGTCATGGTGCTGGATTTCGACGACGGTGATGGTTCCCACCAGCCGCTCGGCGGCGTTGTCCCAGTTCAGGGGAATGGCGGGGAGTTCGACCGGCAGGCCGGGAGGCGGGGTCGCTGTCGTTTGCGTCGTCATCGGGTCTCTCCGCTGGCCCGGGAAACCTAGCCCAGGTTCACGAGGGCGGCTATGCGTCGGATCATGGACGAGAACAAGAGCCTCGCGCGCGGCCGGGTGTTGATAATTGCGGGTTCGGACTCCGGCGGGGGCGCGGGAATCCAGGCCGACATCAAGACGGTGACGGCGCTTGGCGGCTATGCCGCCACGGCGATCACGGCCGTCACGGTGCAAGACACCCTGGGAGTCCACGGGGTGCATTCCATTCCGATCGATACGATCGAAGCCCAGGCGCGCGTGGTGCTGGCCGACATTGGCGCCGATGCGATCAAGACCGGCATGCTGGCCAGCGTGGCGGTGGTTGAGCTGGTCGGGCGGCTGCTCGACGGGCCGGCGGCGGGCATTCCGGCGGTGATCGACCCGGTGATGGTGGCCAAGGGCGGGGCGTCACTGCTGCAGGACGTCGCGGTGCTGGCGGTGGCGCGCGAACTGATCCCGCGCGCGACCCTGCTGACCCCAAATGCGCCCGAGGCCGAGGCCCTGACTGGCATCGCGGTCGCCGATCTCGACGGCCAGCGCCTGGCGGGCGAGCGGCTGTTGCGGATGGGCGCGAAGGCGGTGCTGATGAAGGGCGGCCATGTGCCCGGCGCCACGGTGGTGGACCTGCTGCTGACGCCCCACGGTGAGACCAGCTTCGAAGGGCCCCGTATCGAGACCCGCAATACCCACGGCACCGGCTGCACGCTCGCCAGCGCCTGCGCCGCGGGCCTGGCCCAGGGGATGCGGCTGGAGGACGCCGTCGCGCGCGCCTGGGCCTATGTCGCCGAGGCCATCCGGCGCGCGCCGGGCTTCGGCAAGGGGCACGGCCCGCTGGACCACGCCTGGCCGATGCGGGACGCGTGATGACGGCCTCGAGCGAGCAACAGGACCTGTGCCGGCGGCACAAGGCGCCGTTCACCCCGCCGGCCCCGGGCGCTACCCTTGGGGCGGCCCTGCCGCTGGCGCTCGGCGCGCCGGTGCATGGCCAGCGTTTTCCGCCCGAACCAGGGACCAGCGGCTGGTATCTCTGGACCGGCGCCGGAGACCTGGCGGACGGCGAGTTCCGCGACGTGCCCGTCGAGGACGCCGCAGCGATCGATCCGCGGGTGGTGAAGTTCCTGGCCCTGCCGCCGGGCTGGCGGTTCGTGGTGACGGCGGACCGGGAAGACGCCTGGTTCGATCCCTCCCTGTTTGCGGTGTCCGACAATGACGACTAGCCGCGCCGCCGAGCTGGAGGCGATCGTGCGCGCCAGCCCGCGGGTCATGACCGTGCTGGAGGGCCTGCGCGAGGTTGGCTTGCCTGACCACTGGCTGGCCTCCGGCGGGGTCTACCAGACGGTCTGGAATGCGCTCACCGGCCGCGATCCTGACTATGGCATCAAGGACTACGACGCCGTCTACTACGACCCGGACCCCAGCTGGGACGCCGAGGACGTCTGGATCAGGCGCGTCGCGGCCCATTTCGCACCGCCCCTGAACGAGACGGTGGAGGTGCGCAACCAGGCCCGCGTGCACCTGTGGTTCGAAGGCAAGTTCGGCGAGCCTTATGCAGAGCTACACTCGGCGGCGGAATGCCTGGAGCGGTTCGTCTGTCCGGCGTTTTCGGTGGGGGTGCGGTTGGAGGCCGACGACCGCATGAGCTTCGCCGCGCCCTTTGGACTCGACGACATCTTCGAGATGCGCCTGCGCCCCAACCCGAACCGGCCGCTCGCGACGGGCTGGGAGCGGGTCACGACTTCGGCCAGGGGGCGCTGGCCGGAAGCGGTGATCGTTCAGCCCTAGACCCGCTCAGACGCGCTGTAGACATCCGGGTCCCTGATCTCCATCCAGCGATCCGCCGCCGTCAGGGGGACGAAGCCGTACTGTGCGTAGAGGCTGTGGGCGTCGCGGGTGGCCAGGTGCATGCGGCGGAAGCCCTGCAGGTCGGGGTGGGCCTTGAAGTACTCGACCAGCGCCTTGCCCAGCCCGTGCCCACGGTGCGTCTCGTCGACGAAGACGTCGCACAGCCAGCCGAAGGTGGCCCGGTCGGTGACCACGCGGCCGAAGCCCGCCATCCCGCCATCGTCGGCATAGGCGGCGAAGGTCAGGCTGTGGCGGATCGCCTTTTCAAAGGTGGAGAGCGGGATGCCCTCGGCCCAGTAGGATTCCTTGGCGATCCAACGGTGCGCGCGGGGCAGATCGAACCGCGCCGCATCGTCGCTGATGACGTATCCGTCGCGCCGCACCTCGAAAGCCATGCCGTTTCCCCCTAACTGAGGCCCTGCAGTTAGGAACCTTGCCCGCCATGCGCCAGTGGACCGTCGACGCCTTCGCCTCCGCGCCCTTCAAGGGCAACCCGGCCTGCGTGGTCGAGCCCTTCGACGCCTGGCCTGATCCGGCCTGGATGCAGGCGCTGGCGGTGGAGAACAACCAGGCGGAAACGGCCTTCCTGCTCAGGACGGAAAGCCCGTCGCGCTATGGCCTGCGCTGGTTCACGCCGGGGATGGAGGTGAAGCTGTGCGGCCACGCCACCCTCGCGTCCGCCCATGTGCTGATCGAGGAGCTGAAGCTGACCGACGGGCCGGTGGTGTTCGATACCCTCTCAGGTCCCCTGACCGTTCGCCGTGACGGCGAGGGCTACGAGATGGACTTTCCGGCTGATCCGCCCCGGCGCACGGGCGTTCCGGACGGCCTGGCGGAGGCCCTGGGCGTCGAGCCCGTCGAGGTCTGGGCCGGCGCCTACCTGATGGCGGTGCTGGAGAACGAGGCGCAGGTGCGCAACCTCGCGCCCGACATCAGCGCCATTCACAAGATCGCCGGCGAGGCGGTGGACGGTCGGGGCAACCTGATCGTCTCGGCCTTCGCCGATCCCGGCTCTGCGGTGGATGTGGTCGACCGCTTCTTCGCCCCCGGCTCCGGCGTGCCGGAAGACCCCGCGACGGGATCCGCCCACTGCATCCTGGCGCCCCTCTACGCCGACAAGCTGGGGCGCGACCGGGTGAGCTTCCTGCAGGCCTATCCGGGCCGGGGCGGGGATTTCGTAACCGTGATGCGCGGCGACCGCGTGTTGTTGCTGGGCCGGGCGGTGACCACGGTCGAGAGCCGGCTGCGCGTCTGACGCACGAAAAAGGCGCGGCGCCCGAAGGCGCCGCGCCCGTTTCGAACCTCGTTTCAGGCCCTAGTAATGACGGCCGAAGCCGTAGCGGTCCATGTCGCGTCGCTCCATGCGGACGCGGTAGGCGAGGCGGTCGAGACGCTGGTCGAGGTCACGACGCTCCCAGGCGCTCAGCCCGCCCGAACGGCGATAGCGGGTCTCGAGGTAGGAGACGTTGCGCAGTTCGCCGCGGAGACGATAGGCCTCGTTGCGGGTGATCTGGCCGTTGCGGATGCCCACGTCGATCCGGCGTTCGATGGCGTTGACGCGGCCGCCGACGCCCTGCCACTGGCCGTAGCCGCGGTAGCCGCCGCGGTTGTTGTAGCCGTCGTAGGCGTTCGGCACGCCGTCCCGGTCCCGGTCGCCGTAGGGACGGGGTTGGGCGAAGGCCGGCGCGGCGGCGGCGATGGCCGAAACCGCGAGCACCGAAGCGATAATGCGTTTCATGACTCTGCTCCTTGGTTCGCGCCGCCGGGATCGGCGACTGTCTGCATCTGACCACCTGGCGCATGACCCGGACCTGAGGGCTTCGTTAGGTTCGGTTCATGGGTCGAAATGGCGATGCCGGGGTAAACGCTCACGCCCCGTCCGGGATGCATGAACGCCAGATGAACAAGGGGTTTGCCGCCCAAGCCTTGCCGCTGAAACGCAAGCGGCGCGGCCCTTTCGAGCCGCGCCGCCAGACCGGGAATTGCCGGAATTTTTTGGTCTAGAAACGACGGTTTTCCCAGTCGCGACGCTCCCAACGGATCTTGGAAGCCAGCAGTTCGAAGCGACGGTTCAGATCCATCCGCTCCTGGTTGGTCAGCCCGTTGCGACGGTAGTTCTGCTCCAGCTGCACCAGGAAGGTGTGCTCGCTGCGCAGGCGCGAGGCCTCGGCGCGGCTCAGTTGACCCGAACGGGCGCCGGCTTCGATGCGACGGCCCAGTTCCTGGAGGCGGCCGCTTTCGCCGTACCAGCCGTTGTTGTCATTCCGCTCGTCGCGGATCTGACGGCTGAGGGCGTCGAAACGACGATCCAGCTCCCGACGCTCGACCTGGTTCAGGCCATTGCCGCTACGGCGGTACTGCGCCTCGAGACGGACGATGGCCTGGAACTCCGCACGCAGGCGGGCGGCCTCGGCGCGCGTCAGCGAACCGTTGCGGACCCCCTGGTCGATGCGGCGGTCGAGGTTGGCCTGACGCTGGTTGATGTTCTGCCAGCCGCGCTCGTCATTGTCGTTGCGCTCGACGTTGATCTTGCGGCTCAGGATGTCGAACCGGCGGTCCAGATCCTGGCGCTCGAACTGGGTGAATACGCCGCCCGAACGGCGGTAGTCGGCTTCCATGCGCACCAGCGCCTGGAATTCGGCGCGCAGGTTGGCGGCCTCGGCGCGGGTCAGCGAACCGTTGCGGACGCCGGCGTCGATGCGCGCGTCCAGGTTGGCCTGGCGCTGGTTGATGCTCTGGAAGGCGGGCTGGGCGACAGCCATCGTGGCGGGCACAGCGGCCCCGGCCATGGCGGTGGCGGCGAGTAGGGCGAGGGTGAACTTCTTCATTAGAGACGCTCCGTGAGGTAGGCCGCACCAAGCGGCGATGTGCGGAAGAAACACATCCGACATGACGCGGACATGAACCGACGACCCGGAAGATCGACAGCATCCGCCAATAACGACGCCCCACGGCAAAGGTTGCACGCTATTAATGCCAAAAGAAAAAGGCGCGGCCCCGTGAGGAACCGCGCCGATAGTATTACGTGTGTATGCGGAACTACCGCCAGTCGCCGTCGTTGCACTGACGTTTGATGTCGGCGCCCAGACGATCGAAGCGCCGATCAAGATCCTGGCGCTCCCAGGCGTTGAGCCCGCCGCCGGTACGGCGATAATCGTTCTCGATGCGCGCGATGTTGCGGAACTCCGCGCGGAGACGGTCAGCTTCACGGCTGGACAGACAGCCGCGGCGCACCCCCCGGTCGATGCGGTCATCCAGGCGACGCTGGCGCTGGTTGATGTTCTCCCAGGGCAGGCTGCCATCCCAGCGGTCGTCGCCATCGCGGCACTGGCGGCGGATATCCTGCTGCAGCCGGTCCAGGCGCTGGTCCAGGTCGCGGCGTTCCCAGGCTGTCAGGCCGCTGCCGCTGCGGCGATAGTCCCTCTCCAGGAAGACAATACGCTGGAATTCAGTCCGCAGCCGGACGGCTTCGATGCGCGTAAGGCAGCCGCGGCGCACCCCGTCGTCGATGCGATCATCAAGTTCGCGCTGGCGCTCGTTGATTCCACGCCAGCCCGGCTGGGCCATGGCGGGCGCCGCGACGGCGCCGATCGCCGTTGCGGCCAGCAAGGTGAGGATGAACTTCTTCATGGTCGCTCCCGTGAGGCACGCCCCGCCGTTACGGCAGGACTTCAAATTTGACCGCCAGACCCTGTCGGCTCCGGCGACGGCGCAATGCTATCCCTGCTAGGCTGGTCCGGCTACTCCGTAAAACGCCGTTCGCCGAATCCCTTACCGAGCTGTCATCACCCATGCCCCTCCCCGAGAAGCCGTCACGCCGCCCTGAACGCCCATGGTTCTCCTCCGGACCCACCGCCAAGCGGCCGGGCTGGAAAGCCGAGGATCTGAACGGCGCCCTGCTGGGCCGTCTGATCAGGGCGCCCGCCGTCCTGGCCCGCTTCCGTCAAGGGGTGCAGATGACCCGCGAGGTGCTCGAGGTGCCCGACAGCCACCGCATCGTGCTGATCCCCGGCTCGGACACCGGCGCCATGGAGGCGGCCATGTGGGGATTGCTGGGACCGCGGCCGGTCCAGGTCATGGCCTATGAGAACTTCGGACGAGTCTGGGCCGAGGACCTCAAGCACCTGGGGGTCGGCGCCGAATTGCTGGCGGCGCCGTTCGGCAAACTGCCGGACCTGGGCGAGGTCGATCCGGACGCCGACCTGGTGTTCGTCTGGAACGGGACGACCTCGGGCGTGCGCGTGCCCAACGGCGATTTCATCTCCGAGGCGCGGCGGGGCCTGACCATCTGTGACGCCACCTCCGCGGCGTTTGCGATGGATCTCGACTGGGACAAGCTCGACGTCACCACCTTCTCCTTCCAGAAGGCGCTGGGCGGCGAAGCGGGCGTGGGGATGGCGATCCTGGGGCCGCGCGCGGTCGAGCGGCTGAACAGCTACACGCCCCCCCGGCCGTTGCCGAAGATCATTCGCATGCAGCTGGACGGCAAGGCCGACGAGAGTCTGTTCGACGGCGGGTTGATAAACACCTTCTCGCTGCTGACGCTGGAAGACTGGATGGACGCCCTGCGGTGGGCCGCCCGCATCGGCGGCCTGGCCGAATTGAAGCGGCGCACCCTGGCCAACTACCAGGTGCTGGAGGACTGGGTCGCGCGCACGCCCTGGATCGGCTTCGTGGCCGAGGACCGCGCGACCCGTTCCGAGACCGCGGTGTGCCTGAAGATCACCGACCCGGCCTTCACGGCGTCGCTGGAGGCCGACCAGTGGGCGGTGCTGCACCGCATGTTCTCGATGCTGGAGCAGGAGGGGGTGGCCTTCGACATCAACGCTCACCGTTCCGCGCCGCCGGGCCTGCGCATCTGGTGCGGTTGCACGGTCGAGGCCGAGGACGTCCAGGCCCTGACGCCGTGGCTCGAATGGGCCTTCGCGCAATCCACGCAGGAACTGGCCGCGGCCTAAAAAACGCGTGGGCTGACGACAAGGCCCCCGATTCCGGGCTATAGGCCGCGCGGCTTCCAGCAAGGATCAAAGACTTTGGCGAACGTCGCGGTGGTCGGCGCCCAGTGGGGCGACGAGGGCAAGGGCAAGATTGTCGACTGGCTGTGCGACCGCGCGGACGTGGTCGTACGCTTCCAGGGCGGCCACAACGCGGGCCACACCCTGGTGGTCGACGGCAAGGTCTACAAGCTGAGCCTGCTGCCGTCCGGCGTGGTCCAGGGAAAACCCAGCGTCATCGGCAACGGCGTGGTGGTCGATCCCTGGGCGCTGCTGGACGAAATCGCGCGCGTCGAGGCGCAAGGGGTCCACGTCACCCCCGACCTCCTGAAGCTGGCCGACAACGCCTGCCTGATCCTGCCGCTGCACCGCGACATCGATTCCGCGCGCGAGGACGCCCTGGGCGCCGGCAAGATCGGCACCACCGGGCGGGGTATCGGCCCGGCCTATGAGGACAAGGTGGGACGCCGCGCCATCCGGGTGGCCGACCTGGCCGAGCCCGAGGCCCTCGGAGCCAAGATCGAGCGCCTGCTGGCTCACCACGGCGCCCTGCGCACCGGGCTTGGCCTGCCGGAGATCGACGTCGCCGACCTGACCCGGCAACTCACCGAGATCGCGCCGAAGATCCTGCCCTTATCCCGGCCCGTTTGGCGTGACCTGGACATCGCCCAGAAGGCCGGCAAGCGCATCCTGTTCGAAGGGGCGCAAGGCGCGCTGCTGGACATCGACCACGGCACCTATCCCTTCGTGACCTCCTCCAACACCGTGGCGGGGCAGGCGGCGGCCGGATCGGGCATGGGCCCGCGCTCGGTCGGCTTCGTGCTCGGGATCGTGAAGGCCTACACCACGCGGGTGGGATCGGGGCCGTTCCCCACCGAACTGGACGACGCCATCGGCCAGCACCTGGGCGAAAAGGGCAAGGAATTCGGGGTGGTGACCGGGCGCAAGCGTCGCTGCGGCTGGTTCGACGCGGTGCTGGTGCGCCAGTCGGTGGCCATCAACGGCATCGACGGCATGGCCCTGACCAAGCTGGACGTGCTGGACGGGCTTGAGCAGCTGAAGATCTGCACCGGCTACCGCATCGGCGACCGGGTTCTGGACTACCTGCCCGCGGGCATGAACGACCAGGCCGCCATCGTGCCGGTCTACGAGACCATGGAAGGCTGGTCGGTCTCCACCGCCGGGGCCCGCTCATGGAAGGACCTCCCGGCGGCCGCGGTGAAGTACGTCAAGCGGCTGGAGGAACTCACCGGCGCGCCGGCGGCGCTCGTTTCGACCTCGCCGGAGCGCAATGACACCATCCTGATGCGCGACCCCTTCGCCGGCTAAAAGCACGACATCGTCAAGGCGATCTTTACCCTGTTGGGCTAAGGTAGGCGGTCGACCCTCCGGAGCCCACGCGTGTTCGCATCCGACACCAAGCAGATCCAGCGCCTCGAGCCGTTCATCCGGCGCGTTCTGGTGGTCGATCCCAACCCGGGTTCCGCGCGCCTGCTGGGCGAGTTGCTGAAGGGACTGGGCGCCCGGCAACTGGCCTTTGAGCCGGAAGAGCGCCGGGCGCTCGAAATGGCCAACAGCCTTGATCCAGGGGCGATCTTTGTCGAGCGCGGCGGGCCGCGGCTGGACGGGGAGTCCTTCACCAAGCGCATCCGGCGCTCGTCCTTCGCCTGCCGACGCGCCCCGATCATCATGGTGACCTCCGACGCCACCGCCAGCTCGATCAAGGGCGCGCGCGATTCCGGGGTCCACGAATTCCTGCGCAAGCCGTTCACGGTCGGTGACCTGGTCAAGCGCATCGAGGTCTGCGTGCTGAAGCAGCGCGACTGGATCGAAGCCGTCCAGTACGTCGGTCCCGACCGCCGCCGCTTCAACTCGGGTGAATACCAGGGCCCGCGCAAGCGCCGCGTCGACGGCGGCGCCGGCGACACCAAGACTGCGGCCCAGGCCGACGCCATGGACCGTTGCCTGCGCATCCTGCGCTCGGCCATCGGCCACTACGATTCCGATCCCAACCAGGCCCTGCGCGCCATCGCCGAACAATCCCAGCAGCTGAAGAAGCTGGCGGCGGCCAAGGGCGAGGCCAAGGTGGCGGTCGCCGTGGCGGGTCTCGAGCTGGCCCTGTCGTCCGGCACGCCCTCCAAGCAATTGCTGGCCAACGCCGCTGCCGAGGTCATCGACGCCTTCGGCGGCATTCAGGACGCAGCGTGAACGCCATGCCCGGCACCCAGCCCTCGAAGGCCTGGCAGGTTGAATCCTTCGAAGAGGAGGCCTGGGACGACGTGCCGACCGTCGCCCAGCGCAACCTCGAGGGTCTCACGGACCGCGAGATCGAGACCATCGTCTTCGCCGGGGTGGTGGGCGTGGTCGCCGTCGGCCTGATCGCCGGCTTCTGGGCCATGCGCCGCCGTTAGGCTAATACGGAACGGGCCCGGTCCTCAATGGACCGAGCCCGTTGAACGCTTGTGATTTCGACGAAGGTTGACCTAGGCGTCGGCCAGGTTCCGGTCCACGGCTGCGGCCTTCATCTGCTTTTGCAGCTTTTCGAACGCGCGGACCTCGATCTGGCGCACCCGCTCGCGGCTGACGCCGTACTGCGAGGCGAGGTCCTCGAGCGTGGTCGGATTGTCCTTCAGGCGCCGCTCGGTGAGGATGTGGCGCTCACGCTCGGTCAGTTCCTGCATCGCCTCGCCCAGCAGGCCCATGCGCAGGCCATACTCTTCGGACTCCGCGACCTGGGTCTCGGCGTTGACGGCGTTGTCGTCCTCCAGCCAGTCCTGCCACTCCGACTCGCCCTCGGCGCGCAGCGGCGCGTTCAGCGAGGCGTCTGGGCCGGACAGGCGCCGGTTCATGGAGATGACCTCGGCGTTGGTGACGCCCAGCTTGGTGGCGATGGTGTCGACCTGTTCGGGCCGCAGATCGCCTTCCTGGAAAGCGGAAATCTGGCTCTTGGCCTTGCGCAGGTTGAAGAACAGCTTCTTCTGCGCCGCCGTGGTGCCCATCTTCACGAGCGACCAGCTGCGCAGGATGTACTCCTGGATCGAGGCGCGGATCCACCACATGGCGTAGGTCGCCAGGCGGAAGCCCTTGTCAGGATCGAATTTCTTGACGGCCTGCATCAGGCCCACGTTGCCTTCGGAGATCACTTCCCCGATCGGCAGGCCGTAGCCGCGGTAGCCCATGGCGATCTTGGCCACGAGACGCAGGTGCGACGTGACCATCTTGTGAGCGGCCTGGGTGTCTTCATGCTCCTGCCAGCGTTTGGCGAGCATGAACTCCTCGTCCTTCGCCAGCATTGGAAACTTGCGGATTTCGGTCAGGTAGCGCGAAAGCCCGCCGTCCGGCGAAAGCACTGAAAGCGATTGTACGGCCATAAGGTCCCCTTAACTCCAACGAGCAGGCGCTCCGGACTCCGCCACCGAGATGCACGGCGTCCTGGCCCCTCAACCGATCAAATAGGGGACGGTTGCGCCCCTTTTTAGACACCCCCTCCCACGGTCTAGCGTGACCGTGGCTTTCGGGCGCCACTTGAAACGGTGTGCGACGTCTATAACGGATAGTCCGTCCTTTTTCAATACTAACTATTTGTAACCTTTCCCGGCGGCGATTCTCCCCGCCCGCGGGCTCCGACGGTGGACAGGCGAGCGGACCGGCGCAACACTGTTCTGCGAAAATTCGGAGGGCGCCCATGACCACTGTTTCCCGCCGCCTCATCGGCATCGCAGCCGCGCTTGGCCTCATGGCCCTTGCGGCCTGCAATCTTCAGAATCTCCAGGCGCCGGGCCTGGCCGCGGACAAGGACCAGGCGGCTCGCAACGTCTTCAAGGCGATGCAGAAGGGCGATCTGGCGGGCATCCCGCTGGGGGCCGAGATGTCGACGCCCGAGGCCCAGGCCGCCATGCCCCAGATCTTCGCGATGATTCCCAAGGGGGAGCCGACCAAGGTCCGGTTGCTGAGCTGGAAAACCAACTGGAGCGCGCTGTCCGGCGCCCGGTCGGAGAACATGGACACCACCCACGAATACACCTTCGGGACGAACGTCCTGATCGTCGAGACGGTGATGCAGCGCGACATCCCGGCATCCGGCCAGCCTGGTCCATGGAAGCTGCGCGGTTTCCACTTCAAGCCCGCGGAGACCGGGGCGACTCCGCCGGCGAAGGGCGACCAGCCGGCCCCGACGCCCGCGGCCCAGACCGGGACCAATGATTTCGTCGAACAACCCTCCGACCCCCCCGGCGACCCGTCTGGACGGCCGTCCGAGAACGAGTC
>CAZRKY010000058.1:0-14415 GCA_964600375.1 uncultured Caulobacteraceae bacterium
TCCCGCCGCCGCGGCGCCGGCGGCCACCCCGCCTGCCGCCAGCGTGGCGACCCCGCCAGCCGGCCCTGCGCGCCCGGCCCGTCCGCGTCCGCAGGGCGATGGCCCGACCTAAGCGCGGCAAGGGCCTGTTAACCACGGCCTAACCCCGGTCCCCCAGTGTGCGCCCATGAAGCCTGATCGGCCCGAGTCGCGCGCACGCGCCGTCCTGATGACGACGGCTGCTGTTGCTTGCGCTGGCTCGATCTCCGCAGCCACCGTGGCGCCGGTCGCCGCCGCGCCCGAAGCGCCCGCCGCGGCGGCCAGTCCGGCCACCGTGCGGGTAGGCCGCAACCCGGACTTCACCCGCGTCGAGTTCGCCGGCGCCAACGGCGCCCGCGCCACGGTGCGCCGGGACGGGGCCGTCGTCACCGTCACCATCCCCGGCGCCGTGCGTCCGGACGTCGCCCAGCTTCGCGCCGATCCGCCTCCAGGCCTGAAGAGCCTTGAGGTTCGCCCCGGTCCCGGTGGCGTCCAGCTGATCTTCACCCTGCCTGAGGGCGGCGACATCCGGACCGGTCGTGCCGACGGCGCCGTCTATCTGAACCTGATGAAGCCGGCGGAAGTCACGGCCTCCGCGGCGCCGCAGGACGCCACGCGCGCCAGCCCGGTCCCGGCTTCAGGCGTGGTCAAGGTCGAGGCCTCGGCAGCCAACGGCCGCCTGGCGCTCCGCTTCCCCTGGGCCAACCCCCTGGGCGCCGCCGTGTTCCGCCGCGGCGGAGCGGTCTGGATCGTCTTCGACGCCAAGGCGAAGATGGATATCGCACAGGCCCAGCAGAATCTTGGCCCCGCCACGGACATTCGCTGGACCGCGGGCCCCGACTACACCGTCGTTCGCGTCGCCGCGCCTGAGGGCGTGGCGGTGGGAACCGCGGTCGAAGGCCCGCTGTGGACCGTCACCCTCGGCGGCGCTGCGCAACCCGCCCGCGGCGACGTCCGTATCGGCCGCGACGACCAGACCGGTCCGGCCGCGCTCGCCGTGGCATTGGCCGGCGCCACGCGCGTGGTCTGGATCCAGGACCCGCTGGTCGGCGACCGCTTCGCCGCCGTCACCGCCCTGGCTCCGGCCAAGGGCCTCGGCCGCGCCCGCGCCTTCGTCCAGACCGCCCTGCTCCAGACCCAGCAGGGCCTGGCCGTCGAGGCGCCGGCCCAAGACCTCAGCGTCGCCATCGAAGGCGACCTCGTCCGCATCAGCCGCCCCGGCGGGCTCAGCCTTTCGCCTCCGGGCTCCGAGGACCAGGCGACCCTGTCGTCGGAGCTGCCCAAGCCGGCTCTGATGCCGGGGCTGGTGGATTTCGACGGCTGGTCGAAGACCGGTCCGGGCGGTTTCCGCGCCCGCTACAACCAGCTGCAGGACCTGGCCGCGGCCGAGAGCGCCCAGGGGGCCGACGCGCCGGTGGCTGCGCGCATGGCGCTGGCCCGCTTCCTGGTCGGCTCCGAGCTCTCCTACGAGGCCATCGGCGTGCTCGACCTGGTGGCGCGCAAGAAGGAAGCGATGCTGTCGGACCCGGAGTTCCGGGGACTGCGGGGCGCGGCCCGCGCCATGGTCGGCCGTTTCGTCGAGGCCCAGACCGACTTCTCCGTCCCCCAGCTCGCCGACGATCCCGCCGCGAGCCTCTGGCGCGGCTATATCGAGGCGCGCCAGAGCCACTGGGAAGAGGCCCGCAAGAGCTTCGCCGGCGGCGCCCGCGCGGTGGACCAGTTCACGCCCCGCTGGCGCGCCCGTTTCGCCACCGAAAACGCCCGCACGGCGCTCGAACTCGGCGACCAGACTTCGGCCAGCAGCCTGATCACCTTCGCGCTCGGCCAGGAAGGGCAGGGCGCTGAACAGCAGCTTGCCGCCCGCCTGGTGCAGGCAAGGGTGTTTGAGGTGTCGGGTCAGACCAACCGCGCGCTCGCCGTCTATGACGCGGTCGCCCGCGCCCCGCTGGACGGCCTGTCGGTGCCGGCCCAGTTGCGCGCCACCAAGATCCGGCTCGACCAGGGCAAGTTGAAGCCGGTCGATGCAGTCAAGAAGCTCGACGGCCTGCGTTTCCGCTGGCGGGGCGACGCCACCGAACTGGAGCTGATCCGCACGCTGGGCGACATCTACCTGTCCCAGGGCCGCTACCGCGAGGCGCTGGAGGCGCTGCGATCGGCCGGGACGCGCCTGCCCAACCTCCCGGCGGCGATCGAACTGCAGGCCGATCTCGCCAACGCCTTCCGGGCCTTGTTCCTCGAGGGGCACGCCGACGGTCTGGAACCGGTGCAGGCGCTGGCCCTGTTCTACGATTTCCGTGAGCTGACCCCGGTGGGCGCCGAGGGCGACGACATGGTTCGGCGCCTCGCGCGCAGGCTGGTCGACGTCGACCTGCTCAGCCAGGCGGCGGAGCTGCTTAAGTACCAGGTCGACAACCGCCTCGACGGCGTCGCCAAGGCTCAGGTCGCCACCGACCTGGCCTCGATCTACCTGATGGACCGCAAGCCAGAGCAGGCGTTGCAGGCCATCTGGGGCTCGCGCACGACCCTGCTGCCGAACCAGCTGAACGCCGAGCGTCGGGTGATCGAGGCGCGCGCCCTGGCCGGGCTGGGCCGTTACGACAATGCGCTCGAAGTCGTCGGGACCGACGCCGCGCCCGAGGCCCAGGACGTGCGCGCCGAGATCTTCTGGAAGCAGAAGAACTGGGCCCAGGCCGCCGCCCTGCTGGAACGCCGCCTGGGTGAGCGCTGGCGCGACGCCACGGCCCTGACCGGCGAGGAGGAGACCCGCCTGATCCGCGCCGGCATCGCCTTCTCGCTGGCCGGCGACGACGCGGCCCTGGCGCGGCTGGGCGAGCGCTTCAACCGATTCATCCCCGCCGCTCGCTCTCCCGACGCGCTGCGCGTGGCGCTTGCCCGCAACGTCGAGACGATTTCGCCGCAACAGTTCGCCGAGGCCTCGGCCCAGGCGGACTCCTTCGCCGGCTGGGTCGCCGCCGCCAAGAAGCGCTTCCGTGAAAAAGGCCCGCAACGGGCCGCTGCGCCGCCGGCGAGACAGGCCGCTGCCGCTCCGACTGCCGCGGCGCCTCGAGCGGCCTAAACCGGGCTAGCTCCCCGGCGGGGCGTGCTGGAAGCTCTCCACGAGAGAGCCCGCCACCAGTCGCCAGCCGTCCACCAGGACGAAGAAGATCAGCTTGAAGGGCAGGGACACCACCACCGGCGGGAGCATCATCATGCCCATGCTCATCAGCACGCTGGCCACCACCAGGTCGATGACCAGGAAGGGCACGAACAGCAGGAAGCCGATCTCGAAGGCCTTCTTCAGTTCCGAGATCATGAAGGCCGGGGTGACGACGCGCAGGGGTAGATCGGCGCGGGCTGTGCCGCGTTCGACCTTGGACAGGCGCACGAACAGGGCCAGGTCGCCCTGGTCCACCTGACCCAGCATGAAGGTCTTCACTGGCCCGGCGGCGGCGTCGAATGCCTGCGGCAGTTCCGCCTGCTGGTCCAGCAGGGGCCGCACGCCCTCGTCATAGGACTGCTGGAACGTCGGGGCCATGACGATGGCGGTCAGGAACAGCGCCAGCGACACCAGAACGGCGTTGGGTGGGCTCTGCTGCAGGCCGAGCGCCGTGCGCAGCAGCGACAACACCACCACGATGCGCACGAAGCTGGTGGTCATGATGACGATCGACGGCGCCAGCGACAGGACGGTCAGCAGGCCGACCAGCTGCACCACACGCTCGGTGAGTCCCGCGCCGGTGCCGAGATCGACATTGATCGCCTGGGCCAGCGCCACGGCCGGGAAAATAAGCGCAAGGGCGGTGGCGATCGCCGACAGTTTCAGCGCCTGCATCACCTCGGCGCGGGTCGGTAGGGCGAACAGCGGGGGCAGGGCGCGTACGACCCGGCGGGATTTCGCGGCCGAGGCGGTCATTGGGCGGCCGCCTTCTTCGCGGGTTGACGCGGCTCGATCAGCTCCTTGCCGTCGCCGATCAGGATCAGGCGCTCATCGTCGTCGACCTGGATGAGCAGGATTCGGTGAGTCGGGCCGACCACCAGGGTCTCGAGAATCTTGAGGCGGCGCTCCTTGCCCGCCCGCGCCTGGAACTTGGCCAGCAGCTCGGGCGCGTAGCGGCGGATGGCGTAGGCGGCCAGGCCGATCAGGCCAAGCGTGACGGCCAGCGCCAGCACCGCCCGCAGGAAAACCATAAAATCCATGACGCTCCCGCCGGCCCTTCGGGCCCCCAACTCAGGGGGCAAAGGTTACCGACCGTGGTTAACGCCACGTTTCCGAAAGGCCCCGTTAACCATGAGGGCGGCAAGTTCTTCCTACAGACCCACAGAATCGCGAGGGCCCCGTGCGGCTCGACGACATTCCGCTCTTCGCCATGCTCAAGGGGCGCATGAACTACTTCTCGGCGCGCCAGAGGGTGATCGCCGAGAACGTGGCCAATGCCGACACGCCCGGCTTCACGCCGCGTGACATCGCCGCACCCAGTTTCGAGCAGGCCATGCGCGCCGCCCGGACCGGCGCCGCCGGCGCTGCGGGGGCGGGCGGCCTTGCGCGGACCAATCCGGCTCACATCGCTGGCCCCGCCAACGCGGCGGCGACGCCCTTCGCGCCGGAGCGCTCGCCGGATTCCGAGACCCGCCAGGACGGCAATTCGGTCGTGCTGGAAGAAGAGATGCTGAAGATGGCCGAGAGCCGCATGAACTACGACGCGGCGATCAGCTTCTACCAGAAGTCCCTGAACCTCCTGCGGATGGCCGCCCGTGCGCCCGGCCGCTGATCGGAACTGACCCATGCCCGAGGTTAAGCCCCCCGCCAATTCCGCCATGGCCGTCGCCGCCTCCGCGTTGCGGGCGCAACAGGCGCGCATGCGGGTGATCGCCGAGAACATCGCCAACGCCGATTCGACGGCGCGGACGCCCGGCGGCGATCCTTACCGCCGTCGCCAGCCGATCTTCGAGACCAGCCGCGTCGACGGAGCCTCTGGCGTTCGCCTGGCCGAGGTCCGGCCCGACCAGTCGGAATTCAAGCTGGAGTACGACCCGCAGCATCCGGCTGCCAACGCCCAGGGCTATGTGAAGCGACCCAACGTCGACACCCTGCTGGAGTCGATGGACATGCGCGAGGCCCAGCGCGCCTACGAAGCGAATCTGAATGTCATCGAGACGGCGCGGTCGATGGACAGCCGCATCCTCGACCTCTTGAAGAAGTGAGGGCTGAGCCATGATCTCCCCAATCGCCGCCGCCCAAGCCTACGCCCAGGCCCAGGGCGCGTCCGCATCGACAGGCGTCGCGTCGGGCGCCGACGCCACCAGTTTCCAGTCGCTGCTCAGCAACGCCATGGGCGACCTGAGCCAGTCGACCAAGGCCGCGGAGACCCAAATCGCGGCGCACAGCCAGGGTCGCGCCGAGCTGGTCGATGTGGTGACCTCGGTGGCCTCCGCCGAGGCCTCGCTGGAGACCGTCATGGCGGTGCGCGACCAGGTCATCCAGGCCTACCAGGAGATCATGCGGATGCCGATCTAGGTCGGTTCTAGCCGCCGGTTCGCGCCAGCTTCAGGAACTCCTCGCGCGTGCGCTGGTCGTCACGCACCACGCCGATCAGATGGCTGGTGGTCAGGGACGCGCCCTCGGCCTGGACGCCGCGCAGGGTCATGCAGCTGTGCACCGCCTCGACCACCACGCCCACGCCCAACGGATTGAGCACTTCCTGAATGGCGCGCGCGATCTCGGCGGTCATCTTCTCCTGAATCTGCAGGCGCCGGGCATAGCCGCGCACCACCCGCGCCAGCTTTGAAATTCCCACCACCCGGTCGGTCGGCAGGTAGCCGACGTGGGCCTTGCCAACGACCGGCAGCATGTGGTGCTCGCAGAAGGACACGAAGCGGATGTCGCGCAGGACGATCAGTTCGTCGTAGCCGCCGACCTCCTCGAACGTCCGTTCCAGGTACTTGCGCGGATCGGTCTCGTAGCCGGCGAAAAGCTCGCGATAGGAACGGGTGACGCGGGCCGGGGTGTCCACCAGGCCTTCGCGGTCGGGATCCTCTCCCGCCCAGCGGATCAGGGTGCGCACCGCGGCCTCTGCTTCGTCCGAGGTGGGTCGGTCGCAGGTCTTGGCGGGATAGTCCTCATCCTCGGCCGGAATGGGGGTTCCGGCCTGGCGGGCGAGGGCGGCTCTCTGGTCGAAGGAGTCGTCTGCGGGTGTCATGTCAAAGTCCATAGCGCCGGTTACGTCCGGCTAGAACCCCCGGATCAACGGCGGCGGTCTTTCAGCCCCTCGAAGGCGGAAAGATAAGGCGGCATTAACCATGACCCGGCAGAAATCTCCCAGCGGCGCCCGGCAAGTTCGGCCGAGTCGCGGACCGGCGGGAGTTAACGGGTATGAACGGCGCAGAAGTCCTCGATGTCGGGCGCGACGCCATCTGGCTGACCATCCAGCTCAGCCTGCCGGTCCTGCTCGTTGGCCTCGTGGTCGGCGTGGTCATCGGCCTGATGCAGGCGCTCACCCAGATCCAGGAAGCCACCCTCATCTACGCCCCCAAGATCATCGCGATCTTCGTGGCCTTGCTTCTGTTCCTGCCGGTCATGGGCGCGCTCCTGGGCGGATTCATGCAGCAGATCGCCGGCCGCATCGCGGGCATGTGAGGTGGAGGCCTTCTCCGCCCCCGATCAACTGTGGGCGGGCTCACTGGTCTTTGTGCGGGTCGGGGCGATCGTCATGCTCCTGCCTGGGATCGGCGAGACCGTGGTGCCGCCGCGCGTGCGGTTGGCCTTCGCCTTCCTGCTTTCCATGGCCATGACGCCGCTGGTGGCCAGGGTGCTGCCGGGCCTGCCTGACACGGTCGGCGGCATGGGCGCCTGGGTGCTCCGCGAAGTGATCGTCGGTTTGCTGATCGGGGCGATCCTGCGCAGCATGATGGCGGCGCTTTCCGTGGCCGGCGAGATCGTCTCGCTGCAGACTACCCTCAGCTTCGCCCAGACCGCCGCCCCGCTCCAGGCCCAACCGGGTTCGACCCTCGCATCGTTCCTCGGCCTGGTCGGCGTGACCCTGGTCTTCGCCACCGGCCTGCATCAGATGTTCATCGGCGCCATCGTGCAGTCCTACGACCTCTTCGCCCCGGCCAAGCGGCTGCTGGTCGAGGACGCCGGCGAACTGGCGGTGCGCACCGTGGGTCAGGCCTTCGCCGTCGGGGTGCAGCTGGCGGCGCCGGTGATGGTCTTCGCCCTGGTCTTCAACATCGCTACCGGCCTGGTCGGACGCGTCATGCCGCAGTTCCAGATCTTCTTCGCCGCCACGCCGCTGACCGTGCTGCTGGGTCTTTCGGTGTTCGCGCTCAGCCTGGGCACGGTTGGGCTCGTCTGGCTGACCCAGTACTCGGACCTGGTCGCCATCTTCGCCAAGGGGGCGTGAGGTGGCCGAAGAGACTGACCAGTCTTCCAGAACAGAAGAGGCGACACCCAGGAAACTGGAGGAGGCTCGCCGCAAGGGTGACGTCGCCAAGTCGCCCGACGTTCCACAGTGGATGTCGCTGGCGGCGGCCTGCGCGGTGCTGCTGGCCGGGGGCGGGATGTTCTCCACCCAGATGGCCGGCGACCTTTTGCCCTTCATCGCCCAGCCCGAGACGATGATCGGGGTGCTGGACAGCGGCGACGGCGCGTCGCTGATGGCCCGCGCCTTGTGGGCGGCGGCGCCCGTGCTGGGCGCCGTGCTGTTCGCCGCCGGCGCGGCCGGGGCGGCTGGCAACTTCATCCAGCACGGCTTCCTGTGGACTCCGGACAAGCTGGCGCCGGACATGAGCCGCCTGTCGCCCATGAAGGGCTTCGAACGCCTGTTCGGCGTCGACGGCCTGGTGGCCTTCCTGAAGACCATCCTGAAGGTTGCGGCCGTTGGGTTCATCGCGTGGCTGGTGATGAAGCCGCACGCGCGGGAGTTCGAGAACCTGGCCGCCATGGGTCCGGCCGCCATACTGCCATTCGTGCAGAAGCTCGTCTGGTCGTTGATGGTGGGCGTGCTGGCCTTCCTGGGAGTCACGGCCGGGGCGGACTGGCTTTGGCAGCGCCTGCGCTTCGCCGAGAAGATGAAGATGAGCCGCGAGGAGCTGAAGGAGGATTTCAAACAGTCCGAAGGCGATCCGCACGTGAAGGCCCGTCTGCGCCAGTTGCGGGTCGAACGCTCGCGCAGGCGCATGATGCAGAATGTGCCCAAGGCGACCGTGATCATCACCAACCCGACCCACTACGCCGTGGCGCTGCGCTACGTGCAGGGCGAGACCGCCGCGCCGCTGTGTGTGGCCAAGGGGGTCGACACCCTGGCCCTGAAGATCCGCGAGGTCGGCGCCGAGCACGACGTGCCGATCCTGGAGGATCCGCCGCTGGCCCGCGCCCTCTACGCCGCCGTCGACGTCGACGAGACCATCCCGCGCGAGCACTTCGAGGCCGTCGCCAAGGTCATCGGCTTCGTGATGAATCCGAAGAACCGCGGCAAGCAGAAGATGCCGTGACGTCTTTCGCGCTCCGGGCGGTCAATCGCAGGAATTTCTTGATGTTCACGCCAGAGGCTAACCTCATGTCTGATTCGCAAAAGGCAGGGGCGAAACCCCATCCATGAGCCAGTCCAGTAAAGCGTCCGAGCCCCGGCGCCGGTTCGACCCCTGGTCGGCCGCGGCCAGCCTGATGTTCATCGCCGCAGTCGGGGCGGCCGCCTGGCTTGTGTTCCAGTCCGATCCCGAAAGCGCCTCCGCCCTGCTGCTGCTGGCGGGCCTCGCGTGCGTGGCCTTCCTGGCCCTGTTCGCCTTCGGCGCCGCCGAGGGGCGTCGACCCACGGTGACCGACCGCGAGGTGCTGGTCGACGCGCTGGAAGAGCCGGCCGCCGTGGCTGCGCCCGATGGCCGCCTGCTGGCCTCCAACGCCGCCTGGAAGCTGGCTTCGGGCGGCGCCAAACGCCTTCCCCGGGGTGGTGACGCACCGGCCCTCTATGCCGCCCTTGCCGAAGCCCGGGGCGGGACCGTGGGCCGCGCCCTGGTGCGCCTGGGCGACCAGGACTTCGAGGCGGTGGTCTCGCGCTTTGAACACACAAACTTCCTGGTCCGCGCGGCCTCCGAGGGCGTGCTGTTACAGCCCTTGCTGCTCGCCGACAGCCGCCCCGGCCGCGCCGTGGCCCAGACCGCCACCGATGGCTCCGGCGGCCGCGACGCCTTCGCCGCCGCCGCACCCTTCGGCGCCGCGGCGCTGGACGGCCCCGACCTGTTCGAAGCCGCCATCGTCGAGATCAATCCGGCCTTCTCCGCCCTGACCGGTGGACGCGCCGCGCCCGGCGTGAAGTTCGCCGACCTGTTCGAGCCCGCCAGCCTGGTGGAGGCCCGCGCCCGCGCCGAGACCAATCCCGGCGGCGCGATCGAGGCGGTGCTGAAGGGCGACAAGCCGCGCCAGGCCCGCCTGATCACCGCCACCGACGACGGCAAGCCGCTGGTCTACGTCTTCGACATCACCGACCAGAAGCAGCTCGAATTGCACCTTGGCCAGGCCCAGAAGATGCAGGCCATCGGCCAGCTGGCCGGCGGCGTGGCCCACGACTTCAACAACCTCCTGACCGCCATCCAGCTGCAGCTCGACGAACTGCTGGTGCGCCACCCGGCGGGCGATCCGTCCTACCAGGGCCTGGCCCAGATCAAGTCGACCTCCAACCGCGCCGCCGACCTGGTGCGCCAGCTGCTGGCCTTCTCGCGCAAGCAGACGGTCAAGCGCGAGCGGCTGGAGCTGGGCGAGCTGATCTCGGCCTTCGAGGTGCTGCTGCGCCGCCTGATGCGCGAGGACGTCAGGCTCGAGACCGACTACGGCCGGGATCTGCCCACCATTCACGCCGACCGCAGCCAGCTGGAAACGGCGGTGATGAACCTGGCAGTCAACGCGCGCGACGCCATGCGCGGCCAGGAAGGCGGCGTGGTCCGCATCAAGACCTCGCGCGTCACCCGCGCGGAGGCCCGCGCGCTCGGCTGGCCCGGGGCGCCCGAAGGCGACGTGGCCCTGATCGAGGTCTCCGACAACGGCCCCGGCATCCCGCCCGAACTGACCGCCAAGATCTTCGAGCCCTTCTTCACCACCAAGGCGGTGGGCGAAGGGACCGGCATGGGCCTGGCCATGGTCTACGGCATGGTCGAGCAGTCCGGCGGCTTCATCCACGTCGAAAGCAAGCCCGGCGAGGGCGCGACCTTCCGCATCTTCCTCCCCGAATACGTCGCGCCGCCGGTCAGTGAGACCGAGCCGGCCGCGCCGGCCGCGCCGGTCGCCGCCGCACCCAGACCCGCGCCGCGCGACCTGTCGGGCGCCGGCAAGATCCTCTTCGTCGAGGACGAGCCCGAGGTCCGCACCGTCGCCGCCCGCCTGCTGCGCGCCCGCGGCTACGAGGTCATCGAAGCCGCCGACGGCGAGGCCGCCCTGTTGCTGGCCGAGGAGCACACCGGCACCATCGACATGCTGATCTCCGACGTCATCATGCCGGGCATGGACGGTCCGACCCTGCTGAAGAAGGCGCGCGGCTACCTGGCCGGCGCCCCCGTGATGTTCATCTCGGGCTACGCGGAGGCCGAGTTCTCCGACCTGCTTGAAGGCGAAACCGGCGTCTCCTTCCTGCCCAAGCCGGTGGACATCAAGACCCTCGCCGAGCGGGTGAAGCAGGAGCTGCGGGCGGCGTAGGCGGCGACCTACGGGGTCCGTTTGTAAACGTAGGTTTTCCCGTCCTGACGGAGCACGACCGAGCGGGCGAGGCCTGTATCGGCGCCTTCGAATTCGAGGGTGATTCCCGGAACCATCTTCGAGGCGTACAGCGTCGGTGACTGGGGCCGGATGATGAATTGACCCAAGCCTGACGTGACAACCAGGCCCGTGGCGCCACGGCTGATCTCGAACGCGTCGCCCGGCTCATACTCGTAGCGGCCGACCGCCCTCAGCATCACGTCCTCGGGCAAGGTCACGAAGACGGGCGCCGGAACGATCGCGGTGTCCACCTCCTGCGCCGGGTCCAGGAATCGCCGGCCGATATCATCAAGCCCCCCGCCGCTCGCGGCGTCCGCGAGGCAGACGACGCCGAGCTTCCGGGCCGGATTGAACCCCATGAATGTGCGCGAGCCGTCGCCGCTGCCGTTCGACCAGTAGTAGTTTTCCCCGTGCACGATTGTCCTGCGCCAACCGAGGGCCATGCGGGTCACGTCGATGTCTCCCGGCCTGTCGACCGTCAGCATCAGGCGTGAGGCCGCCACGAGATCACGGGGACCGTGGCCGTTGATAAACAAGTCCAGAAGGGTGAGGAGATCGTTGGCCGTAGACCGTAGGCCGCCGGCGGGGGAGAGCGCGCCGTCGCCCGACGGACCGATCGGGACGAGGTAGAAGTCGTGGCCCTGTGCGCGCCGGACGGCCCCGGCCGGGTCGTCCGACAAGGCGGTGTCGCGCAGGCCCAGGGGATTGGTCACCCGCTCGCGCAGCAGGTCCGTGAAGGGCCGGCCAGCTCGTAACGCCAGCCCTTGACCAAGCAGCGCAAAAGCCAGGTTGGAGTATTCGAACTGCGAACCCGGAGACCGCGTCAGTTGGTAGTTCGGCAATCCCCCGTACAGCTGGTCCAGGCTGTATCCCGCATATTTGTTCGGGGCGTCAGGCGCCGAGGCAGCCAGGTTGTTCGGCCTGAGCGGGAGTGACGCGCCGTGCGTGGCGAGGTCGGCGAGGGTGATCTGCCGTCCCTCAAAACTCGGGGCCGTCACACCGTCGGGCACGTACGCCTGTAACGGATCGTCGAGCTGCGCGCGCCCCTGCACGACCTCGACCGCCAGCAACAGGGCGGTGAAAATCTTCGTCAGCGAGGCAACCTCGAAAATCGTCTCGCCGCCCAGCGGGTAATGGCTCGGCGAACCGGGATCCCGCACCGTGACGATGCGGCGTCGCGAGGACGTCAGGGTCCCGGCGACTGCGGCATAGGCCGCGTGCTGCCGCAAAATCCGGTCGCGCACGAGGCGGTCAAACGCTTCGCTGCCGTCAGAGGGTCGGGCGTTCGCGGTCGGGAGGTGGGCGCAAGCGCCCGCCAGCCCGCCGAGGGACGAGACCAGCATCGTTCGCCGGCTGAAGGTTCGCGGCATTTCGCCCTCGATGTTCCTGGTCCCTGCACGTTGAGGGCCCCGCCCTCAGCCGTCTTGAACAATGTTGCGGTCCCGCGCCCCCGCCAGCCCCAGGGCGTCGCGATAGCGCGCGGGCGTCACGCCCAATTGCCGCACGAAGGCGCGCGTCATGTGGCTCTGGTCGGAGAATCCCACTTCCGTTGCGGTCTCGGCCAGCGAATGGCCCCGAGCGATGAGCCCCCTCGCGGTCCGCACCCGGCGTTGCACAAGATAGGCATAGGGGGTCACGCCCACCTCACGGGCAAAACCGCGAATGAGTTGAAACCGGCTGACGCCGGCGGTGGCGGCGAGATCGGCCAGCGAGATGGACGCGCCGGGTTCGTCGTCAAGGCGCTGGCGGGCGCGGGCTATGCCGGGATCGGCGGCGGATGGCTGCGGATTTTCCGAGCTGTGGCGGCCGCGTACGAGCATGAAGGTGCGGGCAAGCGCTTCATCGACGGCCAACAGGTCATGGACGGTGGAGGTGACCAGCGAGAACAGGCGGTCGAGCAGGGTCGTGAGGCCGGCGTCGCGCAACACGGGCCGCGCAATCTCCAACGGCCTGGCGGCGTCCTCTCCCACCACCTCGGCGACCAGCGCCGGGTCAAAATGCATCATTCGCCACTGCCGGGTCCCGCGCGCCACCGGCCCGCCGTCGTGGATCTCCTCGGGATTGACGGTGATGACGTCGCCCGCCACCGCCTCAACCCGGCCAATGGGGCTCCAGGTGCGGTGCGCGCCCCGGTCCAGCAGCCCCAGGCCGTAGCTGTCGTGTGCGTGGCGCGGAAACTGCCGGTCCGACGTTGCCGACATCGCCTCGACACCGGGCCTGTTGCTGCGGTGCTGCCGAGCCAGATGATGTGAGGGCGCCAGGGTCATCAGCGGCACTATAGGAACTCACGCGGCGGCCGGAGCGTGTGTGCGCGCAATTCGATCAGCTTCTGCACCGCCGGGTCCGCCTTCGCCTCCGCCAGCAGCCAGTCGCGGAACAGGATGATCTTGGGCGAGCGGCGGCGTTCCTCGGGATAGACGACGTAGTGGCCCGAGGTGTTCTCGGCGACGATGTCGAAGGGCTGGACCAGCAGGCCGGCGTCCATCTCGCGCTGGAAGAAGATCGGCGAGCCCATGGCCACGCCCTGGCCGCTCATGGCCGAGGCGACCTCGTAGACCTGGACGTCGGCGGTGAAGACCAGGTCGTTCTCCTCCTCGCGCGTCGACTCCACGCCCGCCAGGTCGAACCAGCGGCCCCACCACTCCGGCTCGCCGATGCGCGGCGCGTTCAGCAGGTCGGCCGGCTCGCGGATGTTGTGGTTGAGCAGGAAGGCCGGCGAGCAGAGCGGGGTGTAGACCGACGGCATCATCCACACGGCCTCCATGCCCTCCCACTTGCCGGCCCCCGAACGTATGGCGAGGTCGAGGTTGTCGCGCACCAGGTCGCGCAGGGCGGGCCAGGTGTCGAGGCGGAGCGCAATCTCAGGGTGGGCCAGCTGGAACTTGCCGAGCCGGGGCGCCAGCCACTGGCCGGCCAGGGTCTGGATGGTGGTGATGGCGACGACGCCGGAGGCGGTCTCCGACAAGTCGGCGACGGCGCCCCGCAGGATGGTCATGGCCTCGGTGGCCGCGCGCGCCATCCGTTCGCCCGCGGCGGTGGGCACGACCTCTCGGGGCAGGCGCTTGAACAGGGTCTGGCCCAGCCGGCGCTCCAGCGCCTTCACCTGCCAGCTGACCGCCGCCTGGGTCATGCCCAGTTCCTCGGCGGCGCGGGTGAAGGAGCGCAGGCGCGCGGCCGCCTCGAAGACACGAATGGCCGAAAGCGGCAGGGTGGAGAGCGGGTCTGACATAAGCTGCACTTATGAATACAGCAGGAGAACCGCTTTGCGGTCAAGCTCCGAAAATCCGATGTTGCTCGCACACCGAGGCCAATCACGACCACGGAACGAACACTGGATACGCAACTATGAACCTGCTGAACAAATCGAACTGGATGGGCGACGTGGGCATGAGCCTGGTCAATGCCATCCTGCTGGCCGGCCTGCCGCTGGCCTTCGTCGCGATCATCATCAAGGCCTTCTAGGCCGGACCTGATCGTCGCTCTCACCGCAAACGAAAGGACAGGCCCATGGCCCTCGACATCCTCGCCCGCAAGGCCGCCAACGCCGGCGCCGACTTCGCCAAGGTCATCTTCCTGGGCGCCGTCGTGCCCGTGACCGCCGTCGCCCTGCTCAGCCTCTTCGCCTGACGAACCCAAACGCCCCGGAAAGGAGGCCA
>CAZRKY010000059.1:0-10378 GCA_964600375.1 uncultured Caulobacteraceae bacterium
GGCGCTGGCGATCCAGAACTTGCCCGTCGCGCCCGACAGCCCCGCCTGCTGCAGGCGGTTGCGAAGGGTGACCCGGGCCTTCCGCTCCTGACGCTCAACATCCTTGAGTTTGTTGACGATTTCCTTGCGCCGGCTCTCGGCGGTGGATTCACGGCTGGGCTTTGACGCCTTTCGCTTGGTCTCCGGATCGGCGAAGGCGCGGGCGCGCTTGACCGCCGTATCGGCCGAGTCCCCGCCGCCCACGAAGGCGAAGCCGAGACCGGCGATGGTCACGAAGCCGAGGAAACCGATCAGGATGGTGGTCAGCATGGCGCCTACTCCGCCGCGTCGAGCGCTTCGGCCAACTCGCGCTCGAGCCCGTAGTAGCGGGCGCGGTCCCAGAAGCGGGGACGGGCGATGCCGGTCGAGCGGTGACGGCCCACGACGCGGCCGTCCTTGTCCTCGCCCGTGATCTCGTAGACGAACAGGTCCTGGGTGATGATCACATCGCCCTCCAGACCCACGACTTCGGTCACGTGCGTAATACGGCGCGAGCCGTCGCGCAGGCGCGCAGCCTGGATGATGACGTCGATCGAGCCGACGATCATCTCGCGGATGGTTTTCGAGGGCAGGCCGTAGCCGCCCATGGTGATCATCGATTCCAGGCGGCTGATGGCCTCGCGCGGCGAGTTCGCGTGCAGCGTGCCCATGGAGCCGTCGTGGCCGGTGTTCATCGCCTGCAGCAGGTCGAACGCCTCGGGACCGCGGACTTCGCCGACGATGATCCGCTCGGGACGCATACGCAGGCAGTTCTTGACCAGATCGCGCATCAGGATGGCGCCCTGGCCCTCCAGGTTCGGCGGCCGGGTTTCCAGGCGCACCACGTGCGGCTGCTGCAGCTGCAGCTCGGCGGCGTCTTCGCAGGTGATGACGCGCTCGGTCGGGTCGATGAACGCGGTCATGCAGTTCAGCAGCGTCGTCTTGCCCGAGCCCGTGCCGCCCGAGATGAGAACGTTGCAGCGGCTGGCGCCGATGACGCCCAGGACCCGCGCGCCCTCCGGTGAAATGGAGGCCCATTCCACCAGGTTGCGCATGGTCAGCTTGTCGCGCTTGAACTTGCGGATGGTCAGCGTAGGGCCGTCCAGCGCCAGCGGCGGGCCGATGACGTTGACGCGCGACCCGTCGGGCAGGCGGGCGTCACAGATGGGCGAGCTTTCGTCGACCCGGCGTCCGACCTGGGAGACGATCCGCTGACAGATGTTCATCAGCTGGGCGTTGTCGCGGAAGCGGACGTTGGTCAGCTGGACCTTGCCCGAGACTTCGATGAACACCCGGCCGGCGCCGTTGACCATGATGTCGGCGATGTCGTCGCGGGCCAGGAGGGGCTCGAGCGGGCCGTAGCCCAGCACATCGTTGATGATGTCCTGGACCAGGTTCTCCTGTTCGGCGACCGACATGGAGACGTTCTTGATCGCCACCAGCTCGGCGACGATGTCCCGGATCTCCTCCGCCGCCGCCTTGGGATCGAGCTGGGCCAGCTGGGCCAGGTCGATGGTGTTGAGCAGGGCGTTGAAGATCGTGGTCTTGGTGGCGTGATAGTAGTCCGACTGCTCGCGGACAATCTCGGTGACGGGCGCCTGGGCCTGGCGGATCTGGTCGAAGCCCGACTTGCCAGGCTTGGCGCTGTTGGCGCGCGGCTTGGGCGCCTCGCCGTTGGCGGCGCTGATGCGCTCGGAGGCGGGCGACGGCGCGCGATCGGCGCGCTGCTGTTCGGTGGTCTGGGCCTGCGGCTTGGGCGCCAGCGCATCGAGGCGCGAGCCATCCGGCGCCGTGTCTTCCCGCGCGTCGAAGGTCGAGTCCAGGGACGGCCCCGGCTGGGGCGGCGGAGCGGGACGCGCGGTGCGGTTGACCCCAGCCTGGCCAAAGCCCGCCGGTCCCTGCGTGTCGCCCGATCCGCGTTTGCCAAACACCCGAGTTTCGCCTTACCGCTTGAACAGTTTCGAGAGGAACGACGTCTTGCCGCCGGCCTGGGCGGGCTTGGCCGAGGGCGCGGGCAGGGCCGGAAGGTCGCGCTTGGCCAGGATCGAGGCCAGGTAGTTGAACCCCTCGGCCGCCTTGGACTTGGCCCCGACCTCGCCGACCATCTGGCCGTTGTTCGAGGCCTGGCCGAACAGCTTGGGATCGAAGGGCAGCACCAAGGTGGGCGCCACGCCCATGGCGTTGGCGAAGTCCTTGAGCGGGATCTCGGGGCGGCCCGGCACGCCCACCTGGTTCAGCACCAGACGCGGCGGCGCATCGTTGGGCCGGGCGGCGCGGGCCAGGTCGATCATGTTCTTGGCGTTGCGCAGGCTCGCCAGGTCCGGCGTGGCGACCACCACCACCTCGTCGGCCGAGATGAGCATCGAGCGCATCCAGGCGTTCCAGCTGTGGGGCAGGTCCAGAACCATGAAGGGCGCGGTGGTGCGGATCTTCTGCACCACCTCTTCAAAGGCCTCGGCGGTCACGTCCCAGTCGGCGTCCAGCGACGCCGGCGCGGCGAACAGCGAGAGCTTGTCCGAGCAGCGCACCATCATGCGGTCCATCAGGACCGAGTCGAGGCGCTCGGGCTGGGTCAGGGCGTCAGCGATGCCGGTCAGGGGATCCTGGTTGAAGTCCAGGCCCGCGGTGCCGAAGGGCAGGTCGAGGTCGACGATCACCGTCTCGGACGACATGCGGTCGGAGATGGAGAAGGCGGTGTTGTGGGCCACGGTCGAGGAGCCGACCCCGCCCCGGGCGCCGACGAAGGCGATCGAACGGCCGACGAAGGGGGCCGCCGGGTCGTTGAACAGGCCGCCGATGGCGCCGATCAGCTGCAGCGGCTGGACGGGCGCGACCAGGTATTCCGAAACGCCCCGCCGCATCAGTTCGCGGTAGAGCATGATGTCGTTGGCGGCGCCGATGACGACCACCTTGGTGCCCGGGTCGCAGACCTGGGCCAGCTGGTCCAGGTCGTGGATCAGGTGGGCGGCGGGCGCGGCGGACTCGACGATCACCAGGGCGGGCGTCGGTTCGGACTGGTAGGCCATGATGGCGGCCGCCAGGCCGCCCTGGCGCACCACCGTGGAGGCGCGCGACAGCCGGCGGTCCGCCGAGGCCTGCTGGGCCGCGCCAAGGGTGTCGGGACGTTCGCCGAAGACGTGGATGCCGATGCGCGGCACGGACACTTCGCCCAGCGCCGCCTCGGCGCCGGCGACCAGGTCGCCGACCGGATTGAAACCGCCCGCGGGCGTGAAGTTCAGGGGCCCCGAGGACGCGTCCTGGACCACCGGCAGACGTTCGACCGGGGCCGGAGCAGACCCGTGGGCAGGCGCGGCCGGCGGCGGGGCGACCACAGGGTCGTCCTCGAAGGGCCGGTTGAATCCACCGGGCGCAGGGAAGTCCAGGTCGTCGTCCACCGCGAAGGCGTCGTCGGCCTGGAAGCCTTCATCGTCAAACGATGCATCCGGCATTCTGGCAACCCTGTTCATCAATCTCGGCCCTGAACTCGAGTTAAGGCACGACGCGGGAAACAGCCCCGGACGAGTTATTGTCGCGCGCCGCGGAGGTGACCTCCCCGGCGCGGTATTTGGCCATCACGGTGGAGCGGCGCGACGCGTCGGCCGGATCCATCGGTTGCGGCGTGACGATGTCGGACGGATTGGCGATCTGCGCCGCCATGTTGGCGGTGATGGCGCAGCCGAAGTTCGACTGCACCCGGTTGTCGCGGGTGGCCATCAGGTTCCCGAAGGCGCCGCACTGGGGCACCACGGCCTCGAAGCCGGTGAAGCCGACCAGGATGGGCGCGCCCGGCGCGCCGTCGTAGGCGGCCATGCGAACGTCGGCGGCGCCCATTTCCACCAGCGCCTCCTTGGCGTTGAAGGCCGAACGGGTCGAGACCGGATCGCCGCCCGCCGGGGCGCGAACCACGATCGGCTGGCCGTTCGAACGCATGGAGATGTCGGTCAGGGCCGCGCGCTGGGCGGCGGAGAGGCCGTCCGCGCGCGGGGACAGCGCCACCTCCTGCTGGGCCGGGCGGGCCTCCAGGCGGTACTGCGAAGTGGGCGTGGCGGCGATCGGCATGTCGCCGGCGGCCGTGGCGCAGCCGGCAAGGGCGACAAGCGCCGCTCCGACGGGAGCCAGGGCGAGGGCGGAGAAGGTACGGTTCATCGAACGGGCTCCTACTCGATCACGTAGCCGACCGGGCCCTGGTAGGGCTGGCGGGGGGTGGCGGCGGCGGCGCCGTTGGTGGCGCGGTTGAGACGGCCCAGGATGGAGGTCTCGACGTCCGAGGCGATCTGCAGGCCGTCGACCGGGGTCTGCATGCGCGCCGGCGCCGTCCCGTTGACGATGTACGGGGTCACCAGGATCACCAGCTCGGTCTCGCCCGAGAGGTAGTCGCGCGAGCGGAACAGCGCGCCCAACACCGGCAGGCCGGTCATGCCGGGCAGGCCGTCGATGGTCTCCTTGGTCTGCTCCTTGAGCAGGCCGGCGATCATCAGGGTCTGGCCCGAGGCCATCTCCACGGTGGTTTCGGCGCGGCGCACCGACAGACCCGGGATGTTGAGGCCCGCGATCTGCAGCGCGCCGTCGGAGGTCAGTTCGGACACCTCGGTGGAGATCTTGATCGAGATGCGGCCCTCGGACAGGACCACCGGCAGATAGCCGAGGCCCACGCCGTAGGGCTTGAATTCAATGGTGATCTGGCCGTTCTGGTCGCGGCCGGTCGGGACCGGGAACTCGCCCCCGGCCAGGAACTTGCCGCTTTCGCCGGAGATCGCCGTCAGGTTCGGTTCGGCCAGGGTGCGGACCAGGCCGACGCGCTCGAAGGCCTTGATCATCGCGCGCGCCTGGTTGACGCCGTCCTCGCCCACGCGGCCGGTGGCCACACAGCCCGTCGGGCTGCCCGAGGCGTCGGGGATGGTGGTGAGGTCGCCGCAGCTCCCCGAGCCTGGGATCACGACCTGGTTGGTGGTGTCGAGGTTCAGGCCGCCGGTGAGGCCGCCCAGGAAGCTGCCGTTGACGCCGAAGGTCGGGGCGCCGCCCAGCAGCCACTGGTTCTCGCCCAGGCGGTTTATCACCAGGTTGGTGTCGACGCCGAGCTGCTTGATGATGTTGCGCTGCATCTCGACGATCTGGACGCGGATCATCACCTGCTCGCCGCCGCGGATCGACATCATGTTGACGACCTGCTCGGGCTTCTCGACGAAGCGCTGGGCGACCTTCTCGATGGCGCTCGATTCCGAGGCGCTGGCGACCGACCCAGTCAGGACCAGGCCGTCGTTCACGGCCTCGACCACAACCTGGCTGGTCGGCGCGATGCGGCGGATGGTGTCCTCAAGCGCGCGGGTCGACTGGTCGACGCGGATGTTGAGGCTGAGGATCTGGCGGCCCGAGGCGTCGAAGAACACCGCATCGGTGGTGCCGGGCGCGACGCCCAGCACATAGATGCGCCGCGGGGTGCGCAGCACGGCGTCGGCGACGCCGGGGTTGGAGACCAACACGTCGCGGGCGTCCACCGGGAGCTCGACGATGGCCGACTGGCCGCGCGGCAGGTTCAGGTTCTGGGAGGCCGGGCCCGTGCCGCCGAGCTCGACGCGCACGGCGTTCTGGGCCTGGGCGAGGGTCGGCGCGGCCAGCAGGGCGAGGCCCGCGGCGAAGACGCAGGCCGCGGCGCGGCGGAGGTTTGCGAGCTGGCTCATTTCAGTTCCCCGTCCCGCTGGAAGCCTGGCCGTTGCGGAAGACCCGCACGCCGCCGCCGGCATTGCCCGATGCGCCCCGGCGCTGGGCGGCCAACACGTCTTCGCCGAGGCCCGAGGGGCCCTGGGCGTCGGCGTAGGAGCGCAGCGTCAGGCTGAGGTCGCCGAGCGTTTTGGCGAGCGCCAGGGCCTCGGCCTCGCGGGGGCCGACTTCGAGGGTGGCGGTGGCGCCGACCACGGTGGTGGCGCCGTTTTCCGGCTTGGTGGCCTGGTCGATGGCCAGGACCTTGATGTTGCGCAGCACGGTCGCTGAGGAATAGGCCTTGCGCGGCGTGCCTTCGGTGTCGTTGTCGGTGTTGACCTGGGCGGCGAGGATCACGTCCACGCGGTCGCCCGGCAGGATGAAGCCGCCGGCGCCGGTCTCGACCGTGACGGCCACGGCCATGGCGCGCATGCCCGGCTGCAGGACGACGGCCATGTAGCCGCTCTCGCCGGCGCGGACGAGCTTGCCTTCAACGATCGGTTCGCCGGCCAGGAAGGGTTCGCGCACCACGGCGCCGACGAAATTGCCCTTGGGTCCGGCGCCGCTCAGCTCTTCCATGGCGCGGCCGGCCTGGGCGGCGGCGGCCGCGGCCTTGGCTTCGGGCGAACCCGGACGGGGAGCGGGCGCGCCCTTGGCGGACGCATGGGTGTTGACGGCGGGCGTGACGCGGGCGGCGGGCACGGAACCGTCGGTGACATAGGCGGCGTTCACCGCATCAACGGGCCATTCCTGCCAGTCCATGTCGGCGGCGGTCAGGCGGTCGCCGATCTTCAGGTCGCGCTTGGCGACCAGCACGCGGGCCATGGGCTTGGCGGCCGGCTGTGAAATGGGCGCGGCGGCGTTCTCCTGGGACGTCGGCTTTCCGGCCAACATCCCGCGCACCAGAAGGGCCAGACCAATGGCGGCCACGGCCGCCACAGCCAGCACTATGATCCGAACGGGCTTCATTCCCGGGTCTCCCCCTCGCGCCTCCGCCGGCCTTTGGCCGGTTTTCAGACAGAGTGCGCCGATCCCCGAGATTGACCGGAGGGTGTTAACGCCTGCCTAAACGCAGGCGGTGGAAATCTCAGAAGTTCCCGATGAATCCAGCGGCCAGGGCGCTGGCCGGGAAGGCGGCGAGGGCGCCGGCGCAGATGGCGACGCCGTAGGGGATGTCGCCCTTGGGCTCGAGCAGGCGGCCGACCCAGGCCGGGGCGCGGCCGACGTAGGCCTGGCCGAAGTTGCGCGCCTGCAGCAGAGCGACCGCGAACAGGCCGCCGGTGATCCCTGTCCACAGCAGGAACTGCGAGCCGCCGTCCAGGCCCAGCCACAGGGCTGCCGCCGCCATCATCTTGGCGTCGCCCCCGCCGATCCAGCGCAAGGCGAACATGACCATGCCGATGACCAGAGCGCCGACGCCGACGCCGACATTCATCGCTACCGTCGAGAACGGCAGGCCCGCGATCAGGGCGGCGGGGAAGAAGGCGGCCAGCAGGGCCAGCGAGATCCAGTTGGGGATCTTCATGGTGGTGACGTCGGACAGGGCGCCGACGATGACCAGGGCCGGGAAGATGCTGAGCATCAGAAGCATGGCGATCTGCATGGCGTCGGTCCCGGGCGCGGCGAATGGCCCGGCGTGCTTAGCCCGCAGACGGTAAATTTCGCGTTGAGGACGCCGCCTACCCCGCCCTGTTCTTCACCAGGTCGTCGACCACCGCCGGATCGGCCAGGGTCGAGGTGTCGCCGAGGTTGGAGACGTCGCCCTCGGCGATCTTGCGCAGGATGCGGCGCATGATCTTGCCCGAGCGGGTCTTCGGCAGGCCCGGCGCCCACTGGATCACGTCGGGCGAGGCGATCGGCCCGATCTCCGCGCGCACCCAGTCGCGCAGCTCCTTCTTCAGCGCGTCGGAGGGCTCGACCCCGGTCTGCAGGGTGACGTAGCACCAGACGCCCTGGCCCTTGAGGTCGTGGGGGTAGCCGACCACGGCCGCTTCCGAGACGCCGGAGTGGCCGACCAGGGCGGATTCCACCTCCGCCGTGCCAATGCGGTGGCCCGAGACGTTGAGCACGTCGTCCACCCGGCCGGTGATCCAGTAGTAGCCGTCCTCGTCGCGGCGGCAGCCGTCGCCGGTGAAGTACTTGCCGGCGTAGGTCGAGAAGTAAGTCTCGATGAAGCGGCCATGATCGCCCCAAAGGGTGCGCGCCTGGCCCGGCCAGGAGTCGGTCAGGCACAGGTTGCCGCTGATCGCGCCCTCCAGCACCCCGCCCTCGGAGTCGACCAACTGGGGCTTCACGCCCGGCAGCGGTTTGGTCGCCGACCCGGGCTTCAGGTCCGTCGCGCCGGGCAGCGGGCTGATCAGGCAGGCGCCGGTTTCGGTCTGCCACCAGGTGTCGACGATCGGGCAGCGCTCCTCGCCCACCACACGCCAGTACCAGAGCCAGGCTTCCGGATTGATCGGTTCGCCGACCGAGCCCAGCAGCTTCAGCGACTTGCGCGAGGTCCTGGTCACCGGCGCATCGCCCTCCCGCATCAGCGCCCGGATGGCGGTCGGCGCGGTGTAGAAGATCTCGACCTGGTGGCGGTCGATCACTTCCCAGCACCGCGACGAGGTCGGCCAGTTGGGCACGCCCTCGAACATCAGGGTCGTCGCCCCGTTCGCGAGCGGGCCGTAGACGATGTAGCTGTGGCCGGTGACCCAGCCCACGTCGGCCGTGCACCAGTAGGTCTGGCCTGGGCTGTAGTTGAAAACGATCTCGTGGGTCCAGGCCGCCCAGGTCAGGTAGCCGCCAGTGGTGTGCAGCACGCCCTTGGGCTTACCCGTGGAGCCCGAGGTGTAGAGGATGAACAGCGGGTCCTCGGCGCCCATGGGTTCGGGCGGGCAGTCGTCGGAGACCCTGGCCGCTTCGGCGGCGTAGGACACATCGCGGCCGTCGTGCTTCAGCCACTTGGCGCCGGTGTGCTCGACCACCAGCACCTTCTTGACCCCCGGGCACTGCAGCAGCGCGAGATCGACGTTCTTCTTCAGCGGCACCGGCTTGCCGCCGCGCAGGCCCTCGTCGGCGGTGATCACCAATTCGGAATCGCAGTCCTGGATGCGGCCCGCCAGGCTGTCGGGCGAGAAGCCGCCGAAGACCACCGAATGGATCGCCCCGATGCGCGAGCAGGCCAGCATGGCGTAGGCGGCCTCGGGGATCATCGGCAGGTAGATGGTCACCCGGTCGCCCTTGGCGACGCCGTTGGCCTTGAACACATTGGCCATGCGGCAGACCTCGCGGTGCAGCTCGGCGTAGGTGATGCGGCGGGCCTCGTGGCTGGGATCGTCCGGCTCCCAGATGATCGCGACGTCGTTGGCGCGGGCCGGCAGCTGGCGATCGATGCAGTTGGCCGAGACGTTCAGCACCCCGTCGGCGAACCATCGGATGCGGAAATCATCCTTGGCGAAAGAGACGTCCTTCACCACCGAGAAGGGCTTGATCCAGTCCAGCCGCGCGGCGACGTCGCGCCAGAAGCCGTCGGGGTCTCGCTCGACCCGATCCATCGCCGCGGCATAGCCCTCGGCGTTCATCAGGGCGCGGTCGCGCCATTCCGCCGGGACCGGGATCAGGGTTTCGTGCATGGACGAGGCCTCCGATTAACGCGCCTGACCTCCTACGCGACGCGACCGGGCCGCGGCAATCGTCATGGGTGCAGCTCGCGACGTCAGGCCCGCGCAACGCGCGGAGCTCACCTTGTTTCTCTTGGTGGATTGCCGCGCTCGGGGCCAGGTCTGTCAAGGGTTTCAACGGCGAAGCCGCGCTTCGCGCCCTTGACAGACCTGGCCCCGAGCGCACCCTCGCCTGCAAGAGACAAAAGGCTGGAACCGGCCGCTGCGCCGGGCCGATCAAGGTCAAGGGGATAGGCGAACGCGCCGCGCGCGACTAAACCTCCGCCCCCAACCCCAAGGCCCCGCCCATGCTGCTCGCCCTTTCGACCTGGCCCGAGATTGAATCCTTCCTGACCCGGTCGAAGACCGTGGTCATTCCGATCGGTTCGAACGAACAACACGGCCCCACCGGCCTGCTTGGGACCGACTGGCTGTGCCCGGAGATCATCGCCCACGAGGCCTCCGCCAAGGGCGACATCATCGTGGCCCCGACCTTCAACATCGGCATGGCGCAACACCATCTGGGCTTCCCCGGCACCATCTCCTTGCGCCCTTCGACCTTCCAGGCGGCGATCGGGGACTGGGTGTCGTCGCTCACCCGGCACGGCTTCGAGCGGCTGTATTTCCTCAATGGCCACGGCGGCAACGTCGCCTCCATCGAGGCGGCATTCTCTGAGATCTACGCCGAACACTCCTTCGCCGAGGATCGCGCGCCCTATGCGCTGAAGCTGATGAACTGGTGGGACCTGCCGGGGGTCAACCGGCTGGCCTTCAAGCTGTTCCCGCAGGGCCACGGCAGCCACGCCACCCCGTCGGAGATCGCCATCACCCAGGCGGCCTATCCCGACCACATCAAGCATTCCCAGCCGCTGGAGCCGAAGATCGCGCCGACCGGCCCCATCCGCGACGCCCTGGACTACCGCGCCCGGTTCCCCGACGGCCGTATCGGCTCGGACCCGCTGCTGGCCACGCCGGAGCTGGGCCGCCAGCTGATCGACGCCGCCGTGCCGGCGCTTTTG
>CAZRKY010000059.1:10388-14388 GCA_964600375.1 uncultured Caulobacteraceae bacterium
CCCTAAGAGACCCGGAAAGAGGCTTCGCCATGCTGCCCATCGTGATCGCCGCCGCCCTCGTCGCCGCCGCGCCGCTGCAAGAAGAAGAGGAAGCCGAGCCCGGCATCGTCACGGCCGCGCCGATCGTCTACGGCGGGGCCGGCTATCAGGCCGCCTGGGACCGCGCCCAGCGCTACGAGGGGGACGGCCGCCTGGGCGCCTACCGCGAGCAGACCTTCGCCCCGGCGATGAACGCCCAGCTCGAGGACATCTACCACGCCTGCGTGATCCCCGTGGCCGGCCAGCTGCCGCCGACCTTCACCGTGGTGGTGAGTTTCGCGGCCTCGGGCCAGGTCGACGGCGTCTTCGCCGACCGCCGCTCAGCCGCGTCCCAGTGCATGGCCGAACGCTTCGCCAACCTGACCGCTCCGCCGCCGCCCGTGCCGGACTTCGCCGAGGAAATCAGGATCGTCCCCTGACCTCGCAGGGACAGAATCGCGGGTTGTCAGGGGCGGTTCTTAGGGTATGTCCGTAAAATCAATTAGTTAATTTCGATCACGCGGTACGGATCATCCCCTCGCGCACCTCGACCGGCCAGGGCCGCAGGCTCTGACCGACGCAGGGCCCGCCGACGCATTGGCCGTCCTCGATCCTGAACAGGGCCCCGTGCCAGCCGCACATGATCAGGTCGCCAGCTGAGGTCAGGTAGCGGTCCAGCTCATGGGCCAGGGGCACGCCCATGTGCGGGCAGCGATCGACATAACCGCGCACCTCGCCATCCCTGCGCACCACGAAGCCGTGGAAGAAGGCCTCGCCGATCTGCAGCACGAAGTTGCGCGCGCCGGGATCAGTGATGGCCTCGAGGCTGCAGAGCGGAACGCCCGGCGGGGTCTTCCAGACGCGTTCGCGCTGGGCCGCGATGAGGTCAGCCGGCGGGTCGATGTCGGGCAAGGCTCACCACTCGCTCTTGAGCGGGCGCGACAGCAGGCGCGCGAGCGCCTCGTCCACCCCCAGCTCGCCGGCGAGGATGGCGGCGACCGCCTGGCAGATGGGCGCGTCGACGCCCAGCCTGGCGGCCAGCTCCTTGACCGCCGGCGCGCTCTCCACGCCCTCGGCCACCGAAAGCTTGCCCGACAGCGCTTCGGCCAGGGTCATGCCGCGGCCGAGCGCCAGGCCCACGCTCATGTTGCGCGACTGGGGGCTGGAGCAGGTCAGGACCAGGTCGCCCAGGCCGCACAGCCCTGCCGCCGTCTCGGCCCGGCCGCCCATGGCCTCGGCCACCCGCACGATCTCGGCGAAGCCCCGGGTGATCAGCGCCGCGTGGGCCGAGCGGCCCAGCTCGCGGCCCTCGGAAATCCCGCAGGCGATGGCCAGCACGTTCTTCAGCGCCCCGCCGACCTCGGCCCCGATCAGGTCGTCCGACAGGTAGGGCCGGAAGTTGGGGCCGGCGAGCGCGGTCAGCAGCCGCTGGCCGATGTCCGCGTCGGGGCAGGCCAGGGTGACCGCCACCGGAAGCCCGCGCGCCGCCTCGCCCGCGAAACTGGGGCCCGACAGCACGGCGGGAACAGCCTGGGGCGCGGTCTCGGCCAGCACCGTGGTCATCAGCTTCAGCGAGCCGCGCTCCACCCCCTTGGAGCACAGCACGATGGGCACGCCGGCCCGCGCATGCGGCGCATAGGCCGCCAGCGCCGAGCGCGTGTGCTGGGCCGGCGCCACGGCCAGGATCAGGTCGCAGCCCGCCAGGTCCGCCAGGTCGCCGGTGACCGCCAGCGCCGGGTCCAGTTCGACGCCGGGCAGGAACAGGGTGTTCTCGCGTCGCACGGTGATGCTCTCCACCACCTCCGGCTCGCGCGCCCACAGACGGGTCTCAAGCCCGCCGCGCACGCAGATCTGCGCCAGGGCGGTGCCCCAGGCGCCGGCGCCGATGACCCCTGCTGTCCTCACGCCTTCGCTCCCTTGCGGCCGGTCTTCTTGTGGGTGGGGTCGGCCAGCGCCGAGGCCTCGTCCAGGGGCCAGCGCGGACGCGCCGCGACGCTGAGCGGCGAGGTCAGGCCGGCCGCCAGCCGTTCGGCGCCGGCGTAGGCGATCATGGCGGCGTTGTCGGTGCAGTATTCCAGCGGCGCGGCCAGGAAGGCGAAGCCGCGCGCGGCCGCGGTCTCCTCCAGCACCCGGCGCACCGTGCGGTTGGCCGCCACTCCGCCGGCCACGACAAAGAGGCGGTGGGCGTGCTCCTGGACGTAAAGCGCCATGGCCCGTTCAGCGCGCTCCGAAAGCTGGCGCGCGATGGCGTTCTGGACCGCGCAGGCCAGGTCGGCCCGGTCCTGGTCGGTCGTCACCTCGGCCTCGGCCAGGCGCGCCGCGGCGGTCTTCAGGCCCGAGAAGGAGAAGTCGCAGTCCTTGCGGCCCAGCAGGGCGCGCGGAAGCGTGAAACGGTCCGGATCGCCCTTCATCGCCAGGGCCTCCAGCGCCGGGCCGCCGGGGTAGCCGAGCCCCAGCACCTTGGCCACCTTGTCGAAGGCCTCGCCGGCGGCGTCGTCGATGGTGGTGCCCAGCCGGCGGCAGGCGCCCACGCCCTCGACCACCAGCAGCTGGCAGTGGCCGCCGGAGACCAGCAGCAGCAGGAAGGGATAGGCCGCGTCCCCTGCCAGCCGGGCCGAAAGCGCGTGGCCCTCCAAGTGATTGACCGCCACCAGCGGCAGCCCGCGCGCGAGCGCCACCGCCTTGCCGAAGCTCAGGCCCACCATCACCCCGCCGATCAGGCCGGGCCCGGCGGTCGCGGCCACCCCATCCAGGCCGTCGAAGCCGACGCCGGCCTCGGCCATGGCTTCGCGGGTGATGGTATCGACGATATCGACGTGGGCGCGGGCGGCGATCTCGGGGACCACGCCGCCGAAGGGCTTGTGCGCCTCGGTCTGGCTGGCGACCACGGAGGACAGCACCTCGGCGCGGCCGTCCGCATGCCGCCGCACGACGGCGGCGGCGGTCTCGTCGCAGCTGGTCTCGATTCCGAGGACGGTGGTGGTGGCCATGCGTTGCGGCGGGCGCCGCGCTCCTGTAACCGCTTGATCTCCCGACCGAGGTAGCCCCGGCCCCATTCCTGTGCAACCGCCCGTAAAGATCGGCACACGCGGCTCGGCCCTCGCCAGGGCGCAGAGCGGCATGATGCAGCGAGCCATCGCCGAAGCCCTGGGCGCGCGACCGCACGAGGTCGACGAGGCCTGCCCGATGGTGCTGATCACCACCACCGGCGACCGCATTCAGGACCGGCGCCTGATCGAGGCGGGCGGCAAGGCCCTGTTCACCAAGGAGATCGAGGAGGCCCTTCTGGACGGCCGGATCGACATCGCCATCCACTCCATGAAGGACGTCCCGGCCGACATTCCGCCGGGCCTCGCCATCGCCGCCATTCCCGAGCGCGAGGATCCGCGCGACGCCTTCGTCAGCAAGCACTGGGCCTCGATCGAAGACCTGCCGCAGGGCGCGCGCCTGGGCACCGCCAGCCTGCGCCGCCAGGCCCAGACCCTGGCGCGGCGGCCGGACCTGAAGATCGAAATGCTGCGCGGCAACGTCGACACCCGCTTGCGCCGCTTGGAAGACGGCGATTTCGACGCCATCCTGCTGGCCGCATCCGGACTGAACCGGCTGGGACGTAGCGACGTGATCCGAAGCTGCATCGACCCCATCGTCGCGCCCCCAGCCCCTGGCCAGGGCGCGCTGGCGCTGCAGACCCGCGAGGCGGACGCGAACGCCGTCTGGCTACAGACCCTGAACGACGGGCCCACGGCGCTTTGCGTCGCCGCCGAGCGCGGGGCCCTGACGGCGCTGGAGGCGTCCTGTCGCACCGCCGTCGGCGCCCACGCCATCCTCGACGGCGCCCACCTTCGCCTGTTCACCGAAGCGCTTTCCTCGGACGGCAGGGAACGCTGGCGCAGGGAAGGGGCGATCGACCTGGGAGACGGCGACAACCTCGCCGCCGCGCGCGCCCTTGGCCTGGAGATCGGACGGCAGGTCCGGGCCGAGG
>CAZRKY010000060.1:0-14352 GCA_964600375.1 uncultured Caulobacteraceae bacterium
CCTCGTCGACGGCCTCGACCTCCATGGTCGCCTTGTCGGTCTCGATCTCGGCGATGACCTGGCCGGCCTCGACGACGTCGCCCGGCTTGACGTGCCATTTGGCCAGCACGCCTTCCTCCATGGTCGGCGACAGGGCGGGCATGAGGATGTCGGTCATGGTCTCAGTCCTGCGAGAGGTGGGCGAGCGAGGCGGCGTGGGCCTCCCAGTTGCGCCCATCGAAAGCATCGATGCGGATATCGAGGTCGTCGGCGTTGTCGAGGCAGCGCGCGTTCACCGACCAGCCGTCGGGATTGGACCGAGGGCGGTAGAAGCTCTTCACGCCACAGACGCTGCAGAAGGTGTGCTTCGCGACGCCGGTGTTGAAGGTGTAGGTCGTGATCACGTCGGCGCCCGAGATCAGGCGGAAGCGGCTCTCCGGCACGATGACGTGCACGAACCCCAGCTTTTCGCACATGGAGCAGTTGCACGATTGCGCCTCCACGACGTCCGGGAGGTTCGCCTCGAACCGCACCGCGCCGCAGTGGCAACCGCCCGCTCGCCATGTGAGTCCGGCCGCGGTCATAGGATCGTCGTGTGTCCGGAATCCATCTGACCGCCGGTGTGCTTGGAGAGGACGGCCAGGATCCGCGTCATGGCCTCCCGCTGGGGCATCACCCCCTGCTGGGCGTACATGTTGGACGCATGCTTCGCGACATCGATGAGGAACATCCCCCACATCTCGGGCTTCTCGAAGGCGCGTTGGGCGGCGATGTGAAGCCCGCCCTTCCCGACCCACGCGCTCATGATTGCGGTAGCCCCCGGGTCGGCGCTGACCGGATCAGGGACAGGGAAGCTCTTCAGCGGCGGCTGCTTTTCGGACATGTCATTGGTCCCTGTAGGTGACGCTCTTCACCGCCGCGACGACCTTTTCGACCGTGGGCAGGGACAGGGCTTCAAGATTGGCCGCGTACGGCATGGGGGCGTCGACCTGGTGCACGCGCAGCGGCGGCGCATCCAGGTAGTCGAAGGCGTGTTCGACCACGCGAGCCGCGACCTCGGCGCCGACGCCCATCGGGCCCCAGCCTTCCTCGACGCAGACCAGACGGTTGGTCTTCTTGACGCTCTCGACGATGGTCTCGTGGTCCAGCGGCCGCAGGGTGCGCAGGTCGATGACCTCGGCCTCGATGCCGTCGGCGGCCAGCAGCTCGGCGGCCTTCAGCGCCAGGCCGACCATGCGCGAGTGGGCGGTGATGGTGACGTCGGCCCCCTCGCGGCGGATGCGGCACTTGCCGATCGGCAGCACCCAGTCCTCGACGTCCGGCACATCGAACTCGATGCCGTACATCATCTCGTGCTCGAGGAAGACGATGGGGTTGGGGTCACGGATGGCGGCCTTCAGCAGGCCCTTGGCGTCGGCGGCGTCATAGGGCGCGATGACCTTCAGACCCGGGACATTGGCGTACCAGGCCGAGTAGTCCTGGCTGTGCTGGGCGCCGACGCGGCTGGCCGCGCCATTGGGGCCGCGGAAGACGATCGACGACTTGATCTGGCCGCCCGACATGTAGAGCGTCTTGGCGGCGGAGTTGATGATCTGGTCGATGGCCTGCATGGCGAAGTTCCAGGTCATGAACTCCACGATCGGCTTCAGCCCCGCCATGGCGGCGCCGACGCCCATGCCGGCGAAGCCGTGCTCGGTGATCGGGGTGTCGATGACGCGGCGGTCGCCGAACTCCTGCAGCAGCTCGCGGCTGACCTTGTAGGCGCCCTGGTACTGGGCGACTTCCTCGCCCATCAGGAAGACGTCGGGGTCGCGGCGCATCTCCTCGGCCATGGCGTCGCGCAGCGCGTCGCGCACCGTGGTGCGGACCATCTTGGCGTCGGCGGGAACCTCGGGATCGCGCAGTTCCTTGACTGCGGCGGCCGGCGCGGCGGCGACGACCGGCGCCGGCGCCTCGGCGGGCGCTTCAGCCTTGGCGGGCTCGTCGGCCTTCGCTGGCGCGGCCTTGGCGGCGCCATTGCCGCCCTTCAGGCGCGCGATCGGGGTGTTGACCTTCACGCCCTCGGTCCCCTCGGCGACAAGGATTTCCTCGACCTCGCCCTCGTCGACGGCCTCGACCTCCATGGTCGCCTTGTCGGTCTCGATCTCGGCGATCACCTGCCCGGCGGCGACGGCGTCGCCCGGCTTGATGTGCCACTTGGTCAGGGAGCCCTCCTCCATGGTCGGAGACAGGGCAGGCATCAGGATATCGGTCATCGGGCGAACTCGCTCGAGAGGCGGATGGGGTGGGTCATGCGGCAGGCTCCGCGCGGCCGTGGCCACGGCGCGAGATCAGGAACAGCACGAACCGGCTGAGCGCGTAGGAGAAGGCCATGTAGATCAGCAGGAAGAACAGCAGGAAGGCGATGAAGCGAATGTCGGTCAGGCCCGCCGCCACCTGCTCGAAGCCGCCAATGAGCAAGGCCAGGACACTGAACAGGGCGACCCCCACAAGTCCGGACACGACCAGCGAGGTGAAGGAGTAGATCAGGGCCAGGTGATGACGGTCCCGCCCGCCCCAGTCGGCGTGCGACGCGGCGTAGCGCATCCCTGCCAGGATGACGGAGACCAGGAAGGCCACGACCGGCAGCGCCGCGTCCGCGCCGACCGGCACGACGTTCAGCCCCATGGTCATCTCGGCGTAGGTCAGGCCGATCACGGCGAAGGCGCAGGCCGCCACGACCAGGAAATAGGTCAGGGCGAAGTAGCGCCAGTTGGCGTGGAGGCGTTCGGTCTGGGACATCAGGCGGCCTCGTGGACGGGCATCGGCATGCTCACGCCTCCAGATAGACTTCGGTCAGCAGCTCGGCGGGATCCGGCTCCGGGCTGGTCTGGGCGAACTCGACGGCGTCCAGCACGATGGCCTTCACGTCCTCGTCGATCGCCTTGATCTCGAGGTCATCGACCCCCGCCTTGGCCATCAGCTGCTTGAGGTGATCAATCGGATCGCGGGTCTTCTTGACCTCGTCGACCTCTTCCTTGGTGCGGTACTTGGCCGGGTCCGACATCGAGTGGCCGCGATAGCGGTAGGTCTTCATCTCCAGGATGGTCGGGCCGTCGCCGCGGCGGGCGCGGGCCACGGCGCGTTCAGCCGCCTCTCGCACGGCGAAAACGTCCATGCCGTCAACCTCTTCGCCCGGAATGTTGAACGAGATGCCGCGCTTGTAGAGGTGCGTCTCCGACGTCGAGCGCTCGATCGAGGTGCCCATGGCGTACTGGTTGTTCTCGATCACGTAGATGACCGGGAGCTTCCAGACCGCCGCCATGTTGAAGCTCTCGTAGACCTGGCCCTGGTTGGCGGCGCCGTCGCCGAAATAGGTGAAGCTGACGGAATCGTTCTGGCGGTACTTGTTGGCGAGCGCCAGGCCGGTGCCGAGGCTGACCTGGGCGCCGACGATGCCGTGGCCGCCGAAGAAGCCCTCCTCGATCGAGAACATGTGCATCGAACCGCCCTTGCCCTTGGACGAACCGCCCGAGCGTCCGGTCAGTTCGGCCATGACCTCGCGCGGGTCCATGCCGCAGGCCAGCATGTGACCGTGGTCGCGATAGGCGGTGATGACCTCATCGCCCTTTCTGTTCACCGACTGCATGCCGACGGCGATGGCTTCCTGGCCGATGTAGAGGTGGCAGAAGCCGCCGATCAGGCCCATGCCGTAGAGCTGTCCGGCGCGCTCCTCGAAGCGGCGGATGAGCAGCATCTGGCGGTAGTATTCGAGCAGCTGGGCCTTGTCGGTCGGGCCGTTGGTCAGCTGGCCGCCGTTGGGCTTTGATTTTTCGCTCTTCTTGGCGGTGTTGATCGCCTTGGCCGCGCGCGCCATGGTGCCTCCGTCGGGTAAGCGGCGGGCTTAGCAAGGCTCAACGGAAAAGGGAATTCAGGAACGTACGGGTTTCAGGTCCTGAACGCGGATCACATAGTCGCGCGGATCGGCGTAACCCAGCAGCACCCGGGCGCGCTCCTCCAGGAGGTCGCGCGACAGGTTGGAGGTCTTGAGCAGGCGCACCCGGCTCTGCAGCTCGCGGGTCTCGGCTCGCAATTGTTCAAGCTTGGCCGTGCGTTCGACCAGAACCTTGTCGCGCACCGCACCCGTCAACATCCCACGGTCGCCGGTCAGCGCGTGGAACGAGAAATAGACGATCAGGAGAGCGAAGACGGCCGTTGGAATATAAGGCCTTGCGCGCGTGAACACTGAACTGTCGCCCTTCTGAGCGGGTGGAAACTTCCTCTTAAGGATGAAGGGAAAAGGCTTAAGGAAGCGTAGCTTAACCGTTAATGCTGGCGCCGGAATCGCATTGTCCCGGCGCCCCGCTCCCTCCTACTGCCGCAGGATCGATTCGCCGGCGTAGATCGCCATGTCGCCCAGCATTTCCTCGATACGCAGCAGCTGGTTGTACTTGGCGGTGCGGTCCGAGCGGGCCAGGGAACCGGTCTTGATCTGTCCGCAGTTGGTGGCGACGGCGAGGTCGGCGATGGTCGCGTCCTCGGTCTCGCCCGAGCGGTGGCTCATTACGGCGGTGTAGCCCGACCGGTGGGCCATATCGACGGCGTCCAGCGTCTCCGACAGGGTGCCGATCTGGTTGACCTTGACCAGGATCGAGTTGGCCAGGCCCTCGCCGATCCCGGCGGCGAGACGAGCAGGGTTGGTCACGAACAGGTCGTCGCCGACCAGCTGGACGGTGTCGGACAGGCGGTCGGTCAGCAGCTTCCAGCTGTCGAAATCATCCTCGGCGCAGCCGTCCTCGATCGACAGGATGGGGAACTTGCCGGCCAGGTTGGCCAGATAGTCGACCATGCCGCCCTGGTCGAAGGTTTTACCTTCGCCTTCCATGACATACTTGCCGTCTTTGAAGAACTCGCTGGAAGCCACGTCCATGGCCAGCCAGAAATCCTTGCCGGCCTCGTAGCCCGCCGCCTTGCCGGCCTTGACGATGAAGGCCAGAGCTTCCTCGGCGCCCTTCAGGTTCGGCGCGAAGCCGCCCTCGTCGCCCACGTTGGTGTTGTGGCCAGCCGCCTTCAGCGCCGCCTTCAGGGCGTGGAAGATTTCCGCGCCCATGCGCAGGGCTTCGGAGAAGGTCTCCGCGCCCGTCGGGCAGACCATGAACTCCTGGATGTCGATGGGGTTATCGGCGTGGGCGCCGCCGTTGATGATGTTCATCTGCGGCACCGGCAGCACGCGGGCGGAGACGCCGCCGACGTACTTGTAGAGCGGCTGGCCGGCCGAGATGGCGCTGGCCTTGGCCGCGGCCAGCGAGACGCCGAGGATGGCGTTGGCGCCGAGGCGGCTCTTGTTGTCCGTGCCGTCCAGGTCGATCAGGGCCGCGTCAATGCGGCGCTGGTCAGCGGCGTCGAAGCCGGACAGGGCGTCGAAGATCTCGCCGTTTACCGCGTCGACCGCCTGGCGCACGCCCTTGCCGCCGTAACGGGTCTTGTCGTTGTCGCGCAGCTCGACCGCCTCGTGGGCGCCGGTGGAGGCGCCCGACGGCACCGCGGCGCGGCCAAAGCCGCCGTCTTCCAGCACCACATCGACCTCCACCGTCGGGTTGCCCCGGCTGTCGAGGATTTCGCGGGCGGTGATGTCGACGATGTCGGCCATGGCGGGTCGGTCCTTTGGGGAGGGAGAATTCCGGCCTGCCTTAAGGCCCCCTCGCCCGGGATGCAAACCCGCCGGGGTCGATCCGTCAGGCGCAGCCCTCGACGTACTGGATGCTGGGCCCGCCCGCGTGGATGTTGGCGACCCGCCCCGAGCCGGACACCTCGAACACCGTCCCCTCCTTGTCCGGCACGGTCCAGACGGTCAGGTATTGCGCCGGCGCGTCTTCATACTTGTGGGGTTCAGCCTTGGCGCCGGGATAGGCGGCCAGCACTTCGGCCGGCGTCGCGCCGACGCCGATGCCCTTGTCGGTCGTCAGGGTGGCGCCTTCGCCGAGGGTGATGCGGGTCAGCTTGCCCTCCTCGACCATCAGGATCGCGCCGGCGTAGGGACCCTGCAGACGGATCTGGCTGCAGCCTTCGGTGACATCCGGACCGTCGTTTGGCTCGATGTTCGCCGCGCCGGCCGCCGCCCTGACCTCGGCGTCCGTCATGCCGATCAGCACCGGCCCCAGCCCCTTCGGCGTCAGCACAGGGCCGGACGGCGCGGCCGGCGCGGTTGCGCCCGGCGCAGAGGGCTCCGCTCCCGCCGCAGGCGCGGGCTGGTTACAGGCTGCGAGGCCCAGGATCAGGGTGGATATGGCGGCGACGCGGGCGATCATGTCTGGGTTCCCCTTCAGGTTGGACACCATAACGTCCAAGTCCGGAATTGGAGCCTCAGGCGCAGCCTTCGACATACTGGATGGTTTCGTCGCCGGCGTGGATCGAGCCCACCACGCCCTCGTGATTGATCTCGAACCGCGTTCCTTCCTTCTCGGGCTTGGTCCAGAAGGTCAGGTAGACGGCCGGCGGGTTTTCATACTCGTGCGGCGTGGAGATCGCCTCGGGATAGGCCGCCATCACGTCGGCGGGTCGCGCGCCGGTGGCGATGCCCCGATCCGTCTTGAAGGTGGGGTTCTCGTAGAGGGTGATGCGACTGAGCCTGCCGTCGTTGATCATCAGATAGACGCCCGGATAGTCGCCCTTCAGCTTGATCTCGGTGCAGCTGTCGGAAATCTCGGTCCCGGTGTCGGCCTCGATGTTGGCGGCCCCCACGGTCGCGCGCGCCTCGGCGTCGGTCATGCCGATCCGCAAGGGACCAAGGCCTGCGGGGGTCAGGACAGGCGCGGCGACGGCCGGGGCGGGCGCGGCCGTCTGGGCGGCGGGCGCCGCAGCCGGCGTGTCGGTCTTGGCCGCGGGTTGGCCACACGCCGCCAAAGCCATCAGGCCGGCGGCGAAGGCTGTGCGGACGACAATAGGCTTGGGCATCGGCGTGGCTCCCCCTGTCGAGGGCGCCACCATAACGAAAAACGGCGCGCAGATACCCGCGCGCCGTCTTCAAATTCAGGTCAGCCTGAAAGTTAGGCTCAGTCTTCCTTGGGCGTCAGGACCTGGCGGCCCTTGTACATGCCGGTCTTCAGGTCGACGTGGTGCGGACGCTTCAGCTCGCCCGTGTCCTTGTCTTCGACATAGGAATTGGCGCCGAGCGCGTGGTGCGAACGACGCATGTTGCGCCGAGACGGCGAAACTTTTCTCTTGGGAACGGCCATGTCCGTCTCTCGTAAGGCTAAGGGCGCAAGCGACGCGCGAAAACGGGAGCGGCGGCCGGGTAGGCCGCCGCGAAGGTCGGGGTCTATGCCAAAGTCCGGGGCCCAAGGCAAGCGCCAAGCGCTACTTGCGGATAACCGGCGCCTCGATCGGTCCCGGTTGCACGCCCGTCGTCGACAGGGAGCCGTCGTTGCGCCGCCTCGGCGTCTGGTTGGGGTCCATGAGCAGCATGTACGGGATCGCCAGCCGCGTTTCCACCGCCCGGCCGTTCTCGCGACGCGGCGTGATGCGGAAGTGCCGCGACAACATCAGGACGGCCCTTCCGAACCCCTGCCCCGGCGGAGCCTCGCGGATCACCTCGCAATCCCGCACGCGACCATTGACGCCGAGGGTGCAGAGCAGGGTCGCCCCCCCGGATATCCCCTTGTCCCATGCCGCTTTCGGATAGACCCCGTTCGCCTGCTCCCGGGTCGGCAGCTGACGCCATTCGGGAACCCAGCCGGCGGGCGCGCGCGGCACGCCGCCCGGCGCACTGCCCGGACCTGTGCCTGTACCCGTCCCTGGGCCTGAGCCGGTCCCGACCCCCTGCCCGGACCCGGGCTGATTGCCTGCCCCCTGCCCCTGAACCACCCCGTTTCCGGTGCTGGCCACGATGGTCGGCGCCGCGGGATCCGGATTGCGAACGGGCGGAACGTTGATCACCCTTTCCGGCTCGAAGATGCGCTCAGGCTGGCGCACCGGAACGGCCGGCGTGTCCGAGCCCTGGCCGGACCGGCCGCCGGGATCGAGCCGGGGCTTGTCGGCGGCGCGTTGCGGGGGATCGACGACCGGCGGAGGCGGAGGCCGAACGACGTGCCTTGGGGTGACAAAGACCGGAATGATCCGTTCGATCGCGGCCTGCCGGACAAGCGGCGGCGTCGCCTTGTAAATCCATACCAGCAGGGCGACGTGCGCGATCAGGGACAGCACCAGCGCGGTGCGCAGAGCTGCGCCCCGTTTCCCGCTTCCATTGGCGACCGCCGTTTGCGGCATATCCGGCTCCCCTGCCTCAAGCCTGTTATCGCTCGACGCTACCATTCGGGGTGAACCCAAAGGCAGTCTTGCAGCGATTAAGCGTCTCGAACAGGGTGGGGACAATGACCAGGATCGACCGACGCAGTGTGATGACCGGGCTTGCAGTGGCCCCGCTATTCGCGGCCACGTCAGCGGTGGCGCAGGACCCCACACCGCTCTCCGGCATCGACGTGACGGTTCCGCGCGAAGCCCCGCAGATCACGCCCTACACAATCGAAGAGCTGTTCCGGCCGGCGCCGGCGCTGGACGCGGACCTGTCGGCCGACGGCAAGCACGTGGGCCTCTTGCTCGACGCCGCCGAGGGGGACGCGCGTGAGACCCAACTTCTGGTCTTCTCGGCTGACGATCCGACAGTGGGCGAGGCGCGCTTCCGGCTCGGCGACACCAACGCCGGCTGGGTGCGCTGGGCCGGTTCCGGCCGGCTTCTCATAGGCGTCTCGGGCTCAAGCCCAACCAGCTTCCGCCGCGCACGGTACTTCCAGCGCTTCACCGACCAGGAGCGCGAATTACCCTACCGGCGGGTGATGGCGGTGGCGCTCGATGGGGCGCCGCCAGTCCAGTTGTTCCAGCCGGCCGCGGGCCCGCGCGTCCGAATCCCGCCTGAAAAGTTCCGCAAGGTCCTGAACCTCGCCGAGGTGGTCGCGATTCCCGATGGCGACCATGCCCTGATGGCGGCCTTCTCGAAGGAAGAGATCGACGCTCGCTGGCTGTCCCATCCGCCGGCCCTTGGCAGCGGCATGTCCGAGGGCCTTCGTCAGTTTCACGCCTCGCGCCAACTGGAGCGCGGCCCGCCCCTGTCCGTGGTCAGCCTGTTCCGCCTGGACCTCGCCACGGGAGAGCCGGAACTGGTCATGGAGGGATCCAACCGCACCATGCGGTGGGAGGCCCAAAACGGCGTCGCGATCCTTCGCCGGGACATCGACCCGGAGGGCCAGTCCGAGACCTGGCGGACCCAGGAAGGCGGTAGCGCGACCTGGAAGCCGGTCCGCACGGTATCCCGCGCCGATCCGGACCTGATCTTCCTGGCCGCCAGCGACCGGCCGCGAATGGTCTGGGTCCTGGGCCGCCAGGCCGGCGAGCGCGCTCGCTCGGTTCGCCTGTGGGACATCGACGCCAACACCTTTGATCCCCCGGTTTCCATGCGCGCCGATCGCGATCCGGTTTCGGTGCTTATCGACTCGGAAGGCCGTTTCCTTCTGGCCTCCTATCGCGGTCAGCGCGGACTTGAGCACGACACGCCCGATCAGGGTCTGACGACCATGCTGGCGGCGCTGGCGGTGCAATTCGGTCCCGACGCCGCCGTGCGCGTGATGCATGTGGCGCCCGAGCGCACCAAGGTCCTCGTCGAGGTATCCGGCCCGCAACAACCGCGCGCCTTCTTCCTGTTCGACGGCGCCCGTCGACGCCTTGCCGACATCGGCGGCGTACCGCGCTTGCTGCCCGAGCGGCTGGCAGATGCCGAACCGGTCGTCATCGCCGGGCCGGGCGGCGCGCCACTGACGGGTATCCTGACAGGGTCACTGGACGGCAAGCCCGGCCCGCTGGTGGTGATCCTCCAGGCTTCGGCCGATACCGAACAGCTTTATGGATTCGACCCCATGGCCCAGGTCTTCGCCGGTCATGGCTGGTGGACCCTGCGCGTCGCCGACTCCGGCCCCGCCGATGTCCAGGCCCTCGTCGCGGAGGCCATCCGCAAGGCCGGGCTGGACGGTTCCAGGACCGTGATCTTCGGCCAGGGGCTGGCGGCGTCCGCGGCGCTGCAGCGGATCGGAAGCTTCAAGGCCGCCATCGCCTTCGACGGTCCCGAAGCGGAGGACCGGCTGCTGGCCGGCATGACGGTGGGGCCCCGCGATCGATACAGCGTGCGGGCCACGGCCGGCGACAAGCCGGTGCTGGTGGTGCGCAACTGGCGCGACGCTCGCGGCGGCCGCATCGATGACAGCCGCCTCGGTCTGGCCTTGCAGCAAAATGACGTCGGCACCCTCGCCGACGCCATCGCGATCGGAGAAGCCGGCGACGCGGACTGGACGAAGCTGGAGACCCAGGTCGCCCGGGCGCGCGCCGTCGTGGAATTCCTCGATCCCATCCTGAAATAGCCGCGCCGAATTCCGGGCGAGCGCGTTCCACCGTTGCTGCTTTTGCGCGACCTGCGCACGCGCGACAGCACCAGCGCAGTGCACAGCCCCGCCGTTGGCCGTGAACCCGATTGCAGGTTTGCAGCGATTAAGCGTCTGGGCAGACAGGAACAACAGCCATGATCGACCGACGCAGTTTGATGGCCGGGTTGGCGGCTGCACCCCTGCTCGCCCCCGCGGCGGCCCAGGCGCAGGACCCCACGCCGCTTTCCGGCATCGACGTGACGGTTCCGCGCGAAGCCCCGCAGATCACGCCTTACACGATCGAGGAGCTGTTCCGTCCGGCCCCGGCGCTGGACGCGGACCTGTCAGCCGATGGGAAGCACGTTGCCTTGCTCATGGACACCGGCGAAGACGAGGCCCGCAAGACCCAACTGCTGATCTTCTCGGCCGACGACCCGACGGTGGGCGAGGCGCGCTTCCGGCTTGGCGACACCAACGTACGTTGGCTGTTGTGGGCCGGTTCGGAGCGCGTGTTGCTGGGAATCTCAGGCGCCAGTGAGACAAATTTCGTTCGTCGAGCCGGCAATGTTCAGCGCTTCACCGACCGGCGCCGCGACCTGCCGTACCGGCGAGTGATGGCGGTGCCGCTGACCGGCGGGCCGTCGGTGCAGTTGTTTCAGCCTGCTGCCGGCGCGCGATTCCGGATCCCACCCGAGAAATTCCGCAAGGTCCTGAACCTGGCGGAAGTAGTGGCGGTGACGGACGGGGACCACGCGCTGATGGCCGCCTTCGACAAGGAAGACCTGGTTCGCTACTGGCTCGGCCCGTTCGAAAGCCCCCCGATCACCGGTGTCTACATTCCCAACGCCGTCGACCCCAATCAGGGTGCGTCCCGCTGGGTGGCGGTCGACAGCGGGACACCGCTTTCCAATACCAGCCTGTACCGGCTCAACCTGGCCACCGGCGAGCCTGAGCTGGTGATGGAGGGTTCCGATCGCACCATTCGCTGGGAGGCCCAGCACGGGGAAGCGATCCTGCGGCGCGACATGGGGCCGGACGGGATCAGCGAAGTCTGGCGCATCCGCCCGCCGGGACAGGCTGCGTGGAAGCCGATTCGGACGGTCAATCGGGCCGCGCCCGACATCGTCATCCTGTCGCCGAGCGACACGCCGAGGTCGTTCTGGGTTTTGGCGCGCGCCGCTGGTGAAACGATCAGATCCGTCCGGCTCTGGAATATTGATGACGACACCTTGGCTGCTCCGGTGTCGTCGCGGCCGGACCGCGAACCGGCTGGCGCCCTGTTCGATGCCGAGGGCCGGTTCACGCTCTCATCATATCGTAGCGCACAGGGATTGAGCCACGACACGCCGGACCCCGGCCTGAAGGCGATCCTGGCGGCGTTGGCGATTCAGTTCGGCCCCGGCGCCGCGGTCAGGGTGATGCATGTCGCGCCCGACCGAACCAAGGTGCTGGTCGAGGTCTCGGGCCCGCAGCAGCCGCGGGCGTTCTATCTGTTCGACAGCGTCCGGCGGCGCCTGGCGGACATTGGCGGCGGCGCCCGCTTGCTTCCCGAACGGCTGGCTGACGCCGAAGCCGTCAGCGTCCCACGGCCCGGCAGCGAGTCGTTGTCCGGCGTTCTCACCGGCTCCCTCGATGGAAAGCCGGGCCCCCTGGTTGTGATCCTGCAGCCGGCCGGCGACACGGAGTCGCTCTACAACTTTGACCCCATGGCACAGGCGTTCGCGGCTCGAGGCTGGTGGACGCTTCGGCTATCGGAAGGCCCCGGCGCCGAGGTCGACGCCGTGATCTCCGCGGCTGTGCAAACCGCGGCTCTCGATTCGGCCCGGATGGCGGTGCTGGGCGAACGGTCCGCCGGGCGCGCCGCCCTGGCATTGGGATCACGGTTCGGTGGCGCAATAGCGTTCGATAGCCCTGAAGCCGAGGTCGATCTGCTGGGCGGCGCGGAGATCACAAACCGCAGCGACCTTGCGGTCCAGGCTAATGGCGGCGGCCGCCGGATGTTGGTCATACGCAACTGGCAGGACGCGCGCAGCGCCAGGATCAGCGACAGGCGCATGGCCGATGCGCTGAAGCACAGCAACGCAGGCGGTCTCGCCGACGCCATCGCGATCGGAGAAGCCGGCGACGCGGACTGGACGAAGTTGGAAACCCAGGTCGCCCGGGCGCGCGCCGTCGTCGAATTCCTCGACCCCATCCTGAAGTAGCCGCGCCGAATTCCGGGCGAGCGCGTTCCACCGTCGCTATATCTAGGCGACGGAGGATTCGTGGCGAAGACACCCAAGCGGCCCGTCGGCCTGCCCGACAAGGAAACCCTGCTGCGCTTCCTGCGCGAGGCGGGCGAGGCGGAGAAGTCCGATATCGCGCGCGCCTTCGGCCTGAAGGGCGCTGAACGCCGGGCCCTGCGCGAGATGCTCAAGGAGCTCGATAACGAGGGCAAGCTGGGCAAGCGCGGCCGCAAGGGCTTCGCCGAGCGCGGAAACATGCCGCCAGTAGGCGTCGCTCACGTGGTCGAGCGCGATGCTGACGGCGACCTGTTCGTGCGCCTCGCCGATGCCGAGGACGCGCCCCTGGCCGTGCTCGCGCCCGACAAGGCCGAAAAGGCAGGCGGCGCGCCGGGTCTGGGCGACAAGCTGCTGGTGCGCTTCAACCGCACCGCCGACGGGTGGGAGGCCCGGCTGATCAAGCACCTGGGCCAGAGCGCCCACCGGGTGCTGGGGGTGATCCGCAAGAGCAACCGCGAAACCCGCGTCGAGCCGGTGGACCGCAAGTCCAAGGAAACCTTGTTCATCCCCTCCGCGGAGGTCGGGGACCTGAAGGACGGGGACCTGGTGCTGGCTGCGGTGCAACCCTCCAAGCAACGCTACGGCCCCAAGCCCGGCAAGATCCTGGAAGTGGTCGGCCGCGAGGACCAGCCCCGCGCCGCCTCCCTGATCGCCATCCACGCCCACGGCATCCCGACCGGCTTCTCCGAACAGGCCGAAGCCGAAGCGGGCGAGTCGACGCCGCCGGAGCTGAAGGCCCGCACCGACCTGCGCGACCTGCCGCTGATCACCATCGATCCGCCGGACGCACGCGACCACGATGACGCCGTCTACGCCCACCCCGACGACGACGCCCGCAACAAGGGCGGCTGGGTGGTCTGGGTCGCGATCGCCGATGTGGCCGCCTACGTCCGCGTCGGCTCGGCGCTGGACCGCGAGGGGCGAGAGAAGGGCAACTCGACCTACTTCCCCGACCGGGTCGAACCCATGCTGCCCCACCGCCTCTCCAGCGGCCTGTGCAGCCTCGTGCAGGGCGAGAACCGAGCCTGCCTGGCCGTGCGCATGGTCTTCAACCAGCAGGGCAAGAAGACCGGCCACAAGTTCGTGCGCGGCCTCATGCGCTCGCAAGCCAAGCTCAGCTACGAGCAGGCCCAGAACGCCATCGACGGACGGCCCGACGACCAGACCGGCCCCCTGCTCCCCACCATCCTGAAGCCCCTGTGGGAGGCCTACGCCTGCATGAAGCGTGGCCGCGAGGCCCGCCAGCCGCTGTCGATTGAATCGATGGAGCGGAAGATCTCGATCAATCCCGCCGGCGAGATCGTCTCCATCACGCCTCGCGCCGCGCTCGAGGCCCACAAGCTCATCGAAGAGATGATGATCCAGGCGAACGTGGCCGCCGCCGAGGAGCTGGAAAAGCGCCGAGTGCCGCTGATCTACCGGGTCCACGACACCTCCAGCCAGGAGAAGGTCTTCAACCTGGCCGACTTCCTGTCGACCATCGGCATTCCCTGGAACAAGGGCGAGCCGCCGACGACCAAGCGGTTCAACAAGCTGCTGGCCGAGACCCGCGACGGCCCCCACGCCGACATCGTCAACGAGGTGGTGCTGCGCACCCAGATGCAGGCCATCTATTCGCCCGAAAACATTGGCCACTTCGGGCTGAACCTCGACCGCTACGCCCACTTCACCTCGCCGATCCGCCGCTACGCCGACCTGATCGTCCA
>CAZRKY010000061.1:0-14313 GCA_964600375.1 uncultured Caulobacteraceae bacterium
ATCGGGCAGCTGACGCCCGGCGGGATGTAGACGAATGAGCCGTCGGAAAAGACGGCTGAGTTCAGCGCCGCGAAGTAGTTGTCGCTGACCGGCACCACGGTGCCCAGGTACTCGCGCACCAGGTCGGGATATTCCCGCACCGCCTCTGACAGTGGCATGAAGATCACCCCCGCCTTGGCCAGCTCGGCGCGGAAGGTGGTGACCACCGAGACGCTGTCGAACACTGCGTCGACCGCCACGCGCGGCGAGCCGATGACGCCGGCCAGGACTTCCTGCTCACGCAGCGGGATGCCCAGCTTGCGGTAGGTCTCGAGGATCTCGGGATCGACGTCGTCGAGGCTGTTGACGCCCGGCTTCTGGCGCGGGGCGGCGTAGTAGTAGAGCGCCTGGTAGTCGACCGGCGTGTACTTCACCTTGGCCCAGGTCGGCTCTTCCATGGCCAGCCAGCGCCGGTAGGCGGCCAGACGCCAGTCCAGCATCCACTGCGGCTCGCCCTTCTTCTCGGAGATGAAGCGGACGGTGCTCTCGTCCAGGCCGAGCGGCGCGAAGTCCTGTTCGACCTCGGTGACGAAGCCGTGCTTGTACTTTTCGAGGGACTGGACGGTGTCGACCGTCTCGCGGACAGCGGCCATCAGGCGACGCTCACCAGGTCGGCTTTCGCCTTGCGGCGCTCATATTCCGAGGTCCAGGCGTCGGCGAAGGCGATCCAGTCGTCTTCCACCGTGCCCCAGCCGCCGGAGACGCGCAGCATCCCCTGGGAGAGGTCGCCCATGCCCATGGCGGTGAGCGCCGGGGACGGCTTGACCTTGCCCGAGGAACAAGCCGAACCGGCCGAGACCATGACGCCCTTCAGGTCCAGCAGGATCAGCTGCTGGGTCGAGAGCCAGTCGGGGGCGACCATGAACAGGGTGTTGGGCAGGCGGGCGACGCCTTCGCCGATCACCTGGGCCCCGGCGGCCTTGACCTTTTCCGCCGCCGCGTCGCGCCAGGCGGAATGGTCTCGGCCGGCGTCGACCTCGGCCTTCGACAGGCGCGCGGCCACGCCGAAGCCGGCGATGCCGGGCACGTTCTCGGTGCCGCCGCGCAGGCCCCGCTCCTGGGCCGCGCCCTGGATCCACTTGGTCAGGGTCACATCGCGCGCATGGATGAGCGCGCCGACGCCCTGGGGTCCGCCCAGCTTGTGGGCCGACAGCGCGACCGTGTGGGCGCCGAGGTCATCGATGTCGCAGGCGATCTTGCCCGCCGCCTGGACCACGTCGACGTGCAGCCAGCCGCCCGCGGCGCGGACCAGCTTCGCGGCCTCGGCGATGGGCTGGATGACGCCGGATTCGTTATTGGCCTGGTGGATGGCGACGACGGCGCGCGGGCCGTCCGCCAACAGGCGCTGGAGGTCGGCCAGGCGCACCACGCCGTGCTCATCCACCGCCAGGATGTCGACGGGCTTGCCGGAGACGCGCGCGGACTCGGCCACGCAGGGGTGTTCGGTGGCGCCGACGATCAGGCGCTCGCAGCCGTCGGCGAGCGCGCTGGCGATGGCCTGGCCGTTGGACTCGGTGCCGCCGGAGGAGAAGACAACAGCGGCGGGATCGCCCCCGACCAGGGCGGCCACCTCGGCGCGGGCGGTCTCGATGCGCGCGCGGGCGCGGCGGCCGGCGCCGTGGATGGCGGACGGATTGCCGTTGTCAGCCAGGGCCTCGGCCATGATGGCCTGGACCTCGGGGCGAACAAGGGCGGAAGCATTATAGTCGAGGTAGACGGGCTTCATGACGTTCATTCCGCCGCAATGGACTCGGTGGGGCCGCGCACGAGGTTGCGGCGATGGACCACGTCATCCAGCGACACGCTGGCGAGGTAGCGGTGGATCTCGCGGCCGAGCCCGTCCCACAGGTCGTGGGTGATGCAGCGTTCGCCGCTGAGCATGCAGCCGCGAGGGCTGCCCTTCACGGCGCAGCGGGTGGCGCGCAGGGGCTCGTCGACGGCCATGACGATCTCGGAAACCCACGTCGTGTCCGCGTCCCGCGCCAGGCGATAGCCGCCGCCGGGGCCGCGGACACTCTTGACCAGTCCGCCCCGGCGCAGCCGCGCGAACAGCTGTTCGAGATAGGACAGCGAGATTTCCTGGCGCGTGGCGATCTCGGCCAGGGAGACGGCGCGCTCGGCTCCGTTCCTCGCCAGATCGGCCATCGCCATGACGGCGTACCGGCCCTTGGTGCTCAGGCGCATAGCGATTTGCCTTCAGAAAGCGCGCGCATTTCGGATCGCCTGTGATAAACGGCGGCCCTCGCGGGGCTGCGTTCGTCGCGGCGAAGGTTGGAATAGAAAAACCAACCTCATTAGTCAACTATTCAGGGCTGAAAAGCCCGGGGCTTGGGAAAACGAAATGCCTGAAGTGATCCTGACCGGCGCGTCTGGCCGCATCGAAGGCCGCTATTCGCCGGGCAAGAAGGAAAACGCGCCGATCGCGCTGATCCTGCACCCGCACCCCAAGGCCCAGGGCCATATGAACAACCCGGTGGCGGTGCAGCTCTTCCACCTGTTCATGAAGCGCGGTTTCGCGACCCTGCGGTTCAACTTCCGCGGCGTGGGCCGTTCCCAGGGCGAATTCGATTCCGGCATCGGCGAGCTGGCGGACGCCGCCTCGGCGCTGGACTGGCTGCAGGCCAACAACCCGGCCGCCTCCCAGACCTGGGTCGCCGGCTACCAGTTCGGCGCCTACATCGGCATGCAGCTTCTGATGCGCCGGCCCGAGACCGACGGCTTCATCTCGGTGTCGCCGCCAACCAACATGTACGACTTCTCGTTCCTGGCCCCCTGCCCGGCTTCCGGCCTGATCCTGCACGGCGCCAACGACACCATCGTGCCGCCCAACGAGGTGGAGCGTGTGGTCGCCAAGCTGCGCACCCAGAAGGGCATCGTCATCGACTATGAGGTCGTGCCCGACGCCAACCACTTCTGGCAGGACAAGATCGGCGAGGTCGAACGCCACGTCGGCGGCTACCTGGACAAGCGCATCGAAGCCGAGCCGATCTGAGGACTGAAAATGCGTATCGAGGCCATCCCTGTCGGGCGCAACGTGCCTGAAGAGGTCAACGTCATCATCGAGGTGCCGATCGGCGGCGAGCCGATCAAGTACGAGATGGACAAGGCGTCCGGCGCCATGTTCGTCGACCGCTTCCTGCACACGGCGATGCGTTACCCGGGCAACTACGGCTTCATCCCCCACACCCTGTCTGGCGACGGCGATCCCTGCGACGTGATCGTGGCCAACACCCGCGCCATCGTGCCGGGCGCGGTCATGCCGGTCCGCATCGTCGGCGTCCTCCTGATGGAAGACCAGGCGGGGATCGACGAGAAGCTGCTGGGCGTGCCGGTCGAGCGCATCTCGGCCCGCTACGGCCACGTCCAGAACTACACCGACCTGCCCGAGATCACGATCAAGCAGATCGAGCACTTCTTCGCCCACTACAAGGACCTCGAGCCCGGCAAGTGGGTGAAGGTCCAGGGTTGGCGGGACGCGGCCTACGCCCGCAACATGGTGCTGGAAGGCATCGAGCGGGCGAAGAAGGCGGGCAAGGACTAGGCGGCCACCGGCACGAAGGCGTCTTCGGTCATGACCGCCAGCTGGCCGGTCGCGATGTCGAACCGGCAGCCGTGCAGCGACAGCGACCCGGACGCCACGCGACTGGCGATCCAGGGGAAGGTCATCAGGTTCTTCACCGACAGCCGTACGACCTCCCGCTCGAAGTGAGCATGCAGACCGCCCTCCCCGAAGCTCGGCGGGATGGGCCAGAGCGCCGGTTCCGCGATCGCCATCCAGGGGTTGATGAAGTCGGCGGCATGCCGCGGCGCGCCCTCAAGCAGCGCGCCCACGCCGCCGCAGTTGGCGTGTCCCAGGACCACGATATTCCGCACCCCCAGCACCTTCACGGCGAACTCCAGCGCGGCGCTGGTGCCGTGGTAGCCGGCGTCCGGCTGGTAGGGCGGCACCAGATTGGCCACGTTGCGGACCACCAGCAGTTCGCCGGGCCCCGCGCCGAACACCGTCTGCGGGTCGACCCGGGAGTCGACGCAACCGATCACCAGGGTGTCGGGCTTCTGGCCGCGCTGAGCCAGGGTTTCGTAACGTCGGCGTTCCGTCGGCCAGGTGTCGGCGCGGAACCGCTGGTAGCCTTCAATCAGGCGCTTCATCGGCCATCCCTTGGAGCGTTGTTGAATCACAGGTGTGCGCCCGCCCGCCGGGGCGCGGCGGACGGGCGCGGGGCTGTCACAGCCGTCAGGCCGTCTGGAACTGGCGTTCGGTCCTGGCCTGGAGTGCGGACAGCCGGTCCTTCACGGCCAGCTTGCGGCGCTTGAGCACCGCCAGCCGCCAGGGATCGGGATAGGGACGGCGCTGCTCCTGGTCGATCAGGGCCGAAAGCCGCTCGTGCTCGCGGCGCACGCGGTAGAGCATGAAGTCGTTCAAGGCGTCTCTCCTCTGCTGGAGCGCCTCGAGGGTCCGGGATGTCAGGAGACGGGGGCCCGGATGCATCGAGGTCGCTCGATGCGGTCCGACATCACGATCCAAGGGGATCGCCAGAGGGGCCCGGCCCGCGACCGTTAGCTGGGAGGCTGCCGATCAGGGTTCAAGGGCCGCCGCGCGAAAAATACGGCTAGGTCAGGGGCAGCCTGCGGCCTTCGCTCTCGAAGATGCGGTAGGCGGCCTGACGGACCAGTTCCAGCAGGCGCGCGGCGCGGTCGTCCGACAGGTCGAACTTCGCGATCAGGCGCTCCACCGCCGAGCGGTTGTCAGGCATGGCGCGGGCGCTGAGCACCATCAGGTCCAGGTCGTCCTGCGGCTGGGCCCCTGGGGTGGCGGCGAAGACCTTCTGGAACTGATGGGCGCCGGCGATCAGCATCTCGGCGATTTCGGGCGCCACGCGGGTGTCGGACGGCACCCCGGCTTCCGACACGATCCGCCGGGCCCAGTGCTTCTTGCCCAGCATCAGTAGATCAGGTGCGGGGCGCGCACCTCCAGCCAGCCCTGTTCGTCGGGCGTGGTGATGGCATCGAGGTCCCCCGGCTGCGAAGCCCGGTCATCGACCCATTCGCGCAGCCCCGTCCCGCCGTTGATGACGTCGATTGCCAGCTTGTCGAAGACGTACTCGTACGGGAAGTCGCGCCAGAGGTCGTAGTCGGGATAGAGCATCCGGATCGCCTTGAACCCCAGCGCCTGCAGCCGCCACGGCCGGAACGCCGCGTGGTCGTAGGCGCGGTCCTCGACGTGGATCTGCACCCCGTTGCACAGTTTCCCGGCGTGCTTGTGGAAGGTCGGCTCGAACCAGATGTCGCGCAGGCGGCAGCCCGCCAGCCACTGCGGCGCGACCCGCTCCATCTCGGCGATGACGGCGCGCGCGTCGATGTCGGGCGCTCCGAACAGCTCCAGCGGCCGCGTGGTGCCCCGCCCCTCCGACAGGGTCGCGCCCTCGATCATCACCGTGCCGGCATAGGCGCGGGCCGTGGACAGGTTGGGCGCATTGGGGCTGGGGTTGATCCACTCGCGCTCGCCCAGGGGCCAGCCGAAGCCGGGCGCGGCCTCTGGGGCCCAGCCCTCCATGGCGATGACCTTGTAGGCCACGTCCAGCTTGTAGTGGTCGATGAACCAGTGGCCGAGCTCTCCCAGCGTCATGCCGTGGCGCATCGGCATGGGCCCGGCGCCCACGAAGCTCTCCCAGCCCGGCAACAGCGTCAGCCCCTCGACGGGCCGCCCGGCGGGGTTGGGGCGGTCCAGCACCCAGACCTCCTTGCCGTGCTCGGCGGCGGCTTCCAGCACGTAGAGCAGCGTGGTGATGAAGGTGTAGATGCGGCAGCCGAGGTCCTGGAGATCCACCAGCACCACGTCGAAGGTGTGCATCGACTGGCCGGTCGGGCGGCGGACCTCGCCGTAGAGGCTGAAGACCGGGATACCGAGCCGCGGATCGTTGAAGTCCGGGCTCTCCATCATGTTGTCCTGCTTGTCGCCGCGCAGGCCGTGCTGGGGCCCGAAGGCCGCCGTGACGTTCAGGCCCGCCGCCACCAGGGCGTCGAGCGAATGGGTCAGGTCCGGCGTCACCGACGCGGGGTGGGCGACGAGGCCAATGCGCTTGCCCTCCAGCGGCGCGCGCAGGGCGGGGTCTTCGAGCAGGCGGTCGATACCGAATTTCATGGGCGATCCGTCGCCGGCAGGGCCAGCGCAAAGGCGTCAGGATGGTGGAAGTCCGGCTTGCCCTCGGCGTGGGCGAGCGCCCAGTAGGACAGCTGGCCGGATTTCTCCTCGATCACCGCCGCCAGGGCCAGGCGCCAGTCCGCATCTGCGGGGATCACGCCTTCAAGGTCCAGGGCGACCTGGAGATCGTAGAGCCCGGCGTGTCCGCCGAGGCGGAAGTCGAGGGTCCCCAACTCGTCCGCGCTGCGCATTCCGGAGCGGTAGCCGTCGAAGCCGTAGGCAGCCCACTGCATCGAGGGCGAGAAATTGAACTCGTGGTAGCCATCCCCGCCCGCCGGGCGAATGAAGAGCTCGAAGCAGGTGTGTTTCCACAGATCGTCGGCGCGCCCGCGCGCCAGCGCAGGAAAGGCGATTTCGCCGATGCGGCCGGTCACGCGGTAGCGCAGCTCAAGCCCGTTGTGCGGTCGGGGCGTCACCTCGACCTCGACGGTGTTGACCGCGGAGGATGGCGAATCCGGGTGGCGTATCAGGGACAGCATCATCCCCCTTCGATAGCGCCCGCTTGACGCCGGTCAATGGCGGAGGCTACCCACGCTGCCATGATCGCGCCTCGGCCCCGTTCCGCACGGTATTATCGCTCGCCCTTCTAGCGAGCGGTTCGTCGATCATTCCCGATCACGCCCCGCCCTCCGGCCGGCGGCTTGTCTCGGGAGACGGTCTCCGGCGCCAGACTGAACGCCAAGGACCACCGCCGATGACCACCCAGCCCGCCTTCAAGTCGACCTTCCTGCAGACCCTGCAGGCGCGCGGCTACATCCACCAGATCACCCACCCCGACGAGCTGGACGCGGCGGCGGCCTCGGGCGTGGTGACGGCCTACATCGGCTTTGACGCGACAGCGCCCTCGTTGCACGTCGGCTCGCTGATCCAGATTATGATGCTGCGCCGGCTCCAGCAGGCCGGCCACAAGCCGATCGTGGTCATGGGCGGGGGCACCACCAAGGTCGGCGACCCGTCGGGCAAGGATGCGTCGCGCCAGATGCTGGACGACGCCGGCATCGCGGCGAACATGGCCTCGATCAAGACCGTGTTCGAGAAGCTCCTGACCTTCGGCGACGGTCCGACCGACGCCATCATGGTCGACAACGACGAGTGGCTGTCGAAGTTCGGCTACGTCCAGTTCCTGCGCGACTATGGCGTGCACTTCACCATCAACCGCATGCTGGCCTTCGACAGCGTCAAGACGCGGCTGGATCGTGAGCAGCCCCTCACCTTCCTCGAGTTCAACTACATGCTGCTGCAGTCGGTGGACTTCCTGGAGCTGGAGCGCCGCTACGGCTGCCTGCTGCAGATGGGCGGGTCCGACCAGTGGGGCAACATCGTCAACGGCGTCGAGCTGATCCGCCGGGTCGACCACAAGCCCGCCTTCGGCCTGACCACCCCCCTGCTGGCCACCGCCTCGGGCGCCAAGATGGGCAAGACCGCCGCCGGCGCCGTGTGGCTGAACGCCGACCAGCTCAGCCCCTACGACTACTGGCAGTACTGGCGGAACACCGAGGACGCCGACGTGGGCCGCTTCCTGCGGCTGTTCACCGACCTGCCGCTGGAGGAGATCTCGCGGCTTGAGGCCCTGCCCGGCGCCGGGATCAACGACGCCAAGAAGGTCCTGGCCGACGAGGCGACCGCCATGCTCCACGGCCGCGAGGCGGCGACGACGGCGCGGGCCACGGCGGAGACCGCCTTCGAGCAGGGCGTCACCTCGGCCGACCTGCCCACCATTGAAGTCCCGGCCGCCGAAATCGACGCCGGACCGGCCATCGCGGTCCTGGCGGTTCGCGCCGGCTTGGCGCAGTCCAACGGCGAGGCGCGCCGCCTGGCCCAGGGCGGCGGCCTGCGCCTGAACGACGAGCAGGTCATGGACGGCATGCGCCCAGTGACCCAGGCGGACGTAAAGGACGGCGTCATCAAGCTGGGCGCCGGCAAGAAGAAGATCGTCCTCTTGAAGCCGGTCTAGGCCGTTGGGCGCCGATTTGCCGGTATGGCGCCTTAGGTCTCTGTATTTTACTGCTTTTGTTCAATTCCGCCCCTGACAACCCCATTCGCAGACAGAGGTAATCCCATGTCCGAAGAACTCGTCGCCGGATCCAGGGCCCCCGACTTCGATCTGCCGACCGACACCGGCCGCGTCTCGCTGGCGGCGTTGAAGGGCAAGACGGTGGTGCTGTTCTTCTATCCCAAGGACGACACGCCGGGCTGCACGACGGAGTCCATCGGCTTCTCCCAGGCCAAGGCCGAGTTCGAGAAGGCCGGGGCGGTGGTGATCGGGGTCTCCAAGGACACCGCGGCCAAGCACGGGAAGTTTCGCGCCAAGCACGGCCTCACGGTCGAGCTGGGGTCCGACGCCGAGAGCGACGTGATCGACCGCTACGGCGCCTGGCAGGAGAAGAGCCTCTACGGCCGCAAGTACATGGGTATCGACCGCTCGACCTTCCTGATCGACGGCGAAGGGGTCCTTCGGCAGGTTTGGCGCAAGGTGAAGGTGGCGGGACACGTAGAGGATGTCCTGGCCGCGGCGCGCTCGCTGCGGGGGTGAGTTCCCGGATTTGTGAAGCTGCGACGGCTCGCCGCATGCTTCGCCTGACACGCGAGCGGTCGCCGGGAGTGAAAATCGGGCCGCAGCCAATATGTTACCAAAAACTTAAGTTTCGGCGGTGCAGCCAAGCCACGGTCAACAGGTCTTCGCAGGCCTGACCCTTATCCACAGGCCGCAACAACGACCCAATTTTGGCCATCGACGGCGCTTCTGCCGCCTTAGCAACTTTAAAACCTTTTTCGTGTACTCAAATACTCAAGAATAAATGGTGGGAATGGCGCTGGCTGGTTCAATACCCTCAAGAGGGGAACTGCACTGCGTTTAGCATCGCCACAGGTGAATTAAGGTCTGGAACATGCTTAACCGTGGCCGTGCCCCTTGCGCAGCCAAAGCCGGTTAAGGCATAACTTCTGGAAACTAAAACGGGTGTGGGGCGATGAACACTGGCCGTGTGGCGCGCGTGCGCCATTTACTCGACCGATTGTTCCCTGAAAGACACATTTACCTGCGCGCCAACGGTGAGACGCGGGGCTATATCCTTACCGCCCGCAAGCAGATGCTGCTGGCCGCCGGTGCTTTCGCCCTGGGAGGCTGGCTGATTCTCTCCACGGCGTCGACCGCTTTCGCCGCCTTCACCATGACCACCGTCGATCGGGAAGTTTCCCGCACCAAGGCCCGCTACGAGCGCCTGATGGCTGATCGCCAGGCCCGCCTCGACACCGCCGTGGTCCAGCTTGAAACGACCGCCGGCTCGGTCGATGAACTCGCCCGCACCGTCGAGCGCCGCCACGCCGCCCTGGGCATGGTCCTGGGCAACTTCCGCAACATCCCCGGCGCCGACCGCGTGCTCGCGCCCACCGTTCAGCCCGCCTCGACCGGCCGCTCGCCCATCGAACGTGTGCTGGCGGTCAAGCTCGACCAGGAGCGCCTGATCGCGCGGGCCCAGAATTTCGCCAAGACGCGCGCCGAGCGCCTGCGCCTGGCCTTCCGCCTCGCCGGCCTGAACCCGTCGTCCTACATGTCCAACGCCATCGGCACGGGCCTGGGCGGTCCGCTGGTCGACGCGCGCGATACCAAGGCCCTGGCGGCGGTGCTGGACGTCGATGAGGCCTTCGCCGCCCGGATCAAGAGCGCCTCGGACAACCTGTCGGAGATGCGCAGCCTGGCCGACGCCGCCGAGGCCCTGCCCTTCGGCCGCCCGGCCCGCGCCGTGCGCCAGACGTCGGGCTTCGGCATCCGCTTCGACCCGTTCAACCACCACCCCGCCGTCCACGCAGGCCTCGACTTCGCCGGCCCGTTCATGACCCCGATCTATGCGACCGCGCCCGGCGTGGTGTCGTTCACGGGCGTCCGGTCAGGCTATGGCAACGTCGTCGAGATCGATCACGGCGGCGGCTTCAAGACCCGCTATGCCCACCTGCAGAGCTTCTCGGTGCGCCCGGGAGACCGCGTCGCCATCGGCACGCGCATTGCAGCCATGGGGTCCACTGGACGCTCTACGGGCGTTCACCTGCACTACGAAGTGTGGATGAACGGCCGCCCGCAAAACCCAGCACGCTTTGTGAAGGCCGGAGATTATGTTCAACAAAACTAAGCCCACCCCGCCCCAAACCAACACTGTCCCGATTCCGGACGATCTTCCCGATTTGACCCAGGGCCGCACAGGCGCCCCGGCGCCGACCGCCGCGCCGGCCCCGCGTCCCGCGCCCAACCGCACGACCTCGCTGCTGTCTTCGGACCTGACCTTCGAGGGCAACATCTCCGGCGCCGGCGACCTGCACATCGACGGCGCCGTGCGCGGCGATGTCCGCGTCGGCAAGCTGACGGTCGGCGAGACCGGCAACGTCGAAGGCTCGGTTCTGGCTGACTACGTCGAAGTCCGCGGCCGCGTCGTCGGCGCGGTCGGCGGCAAGCAGGTCAAGCTGATGGGCACGGCCTACGTCGACGGCGACATCACCCACGAGCAGCTCTCGATCGACGTCGGCGCCTACTTCCAGGGCCGCTGTCTGCAGGGCCGCAAACAAGAGAACACCTCGGCGCCGGTCGGCTTCTCGCAGCCGCACCACAACGCGCCGCCTCCGGCCCCCGCGCCGCAGCCGGCTCCCCAGCCCGCCGCGGCCCAGGCCGACAGCGCCCAGCTCATCTCGCTGAAGCCCGGCGCCTGAGACCAGTCTGCATTAGCGTGCTGACGGCAAAGGGGACCCTCGCGGGTCCCCTTTTTCGTTTTGACCTAGGGCTTGGGCACGACGTTGCTTGCGCCGGGCGGGGCCTGGTCGATGACCACCAGCACCACGGGCGCGTCGCCGACCACCTTGCCGGTGTGCCACTGGCCGATGGCCTCGACCACGAACTCCCCGGGTCCGAACTCGCGGGTGACGCCCGTGACCTCGTTGGAGACGCTCAGCAACCCGCTCTCGATGTAGACGTAGCGCGGGTACGGGTGCTTGTGCGGGGTCAGGGCCGTGCCGACCGGCATGACCACGTGGGCGGCCTTCACCTCCACCGGCCCCTGCGGCAAGGCCAACGGCTGGCCTGACCAGGTCGTCGTCGAGGTCACCAGCGGAGTACTCTGCATCGGCGCGGCCGCGACGGCGCCGAGCGCCACGCCCAGAACCACCCCCGCCATCGCCAGTCCAGCGCCCGTCATCGCTCGCATACCCTAGCCCTCCGCCTCGGCGTCGCGTGTCGCGCCGACCCTGGCCGCCAGGGCGGCCCCCATGAACTGGTCGAGATCCCCGTCCAGAACCCCTTGCGTGTCCGACGTTTCCACCTCGGTGCGCAGGTCCTTGACCATCTGATAGGGCTGCAGGACGTAGCTGCGGATCTGGTGACCCCAGCCGATGTCGCTCTTGGCGTCGGCCAGCGCCTGGGCGGCGGCCTCTCGCTTCTGCAGCTCCAGCTCGTACAGGCGCGAGCGCAGCATCTTCCAGGCCTCGTCGCGGTTCTGGTGCTGCGATCGGCCGGCCTGGCAGGCCACCAAGGTGTTGGTGGGGATGTGGGTCAGGCGGATGGCGGAGTCGGTCTTGTTGACGTGCTGACCGCCCGAGCCGGAGGCCCGGTAGGTGTCGGTGCGCACATCGGCGGGGTTGATGTCGATGACGATGGTGTCGTCCACCACCGGCGAGACCCCGACCGAGGCGAAGCTGGTGTGGCGGCGCGCGTTGGAGTCATAGGGGCTGATGCGCACCAGCCGGTGCACGCCGCTCTCGCTCTTCAGCCAGCCGTAGGCATTGGGACCCTTGACCACGATGGTGGCCGACTTGATCCCGGCCTGGTCGCCGGCGGTCTCTTCGATCCACTCGACGTCGTAGCCGTGGGCGTTGGCCCAGCGGGCGTACATACGCAGCAGCATCGAGGCCCAGTCGCAGGACTCCGTCCCGCCGGCGCCGGAGTTCACCTCGACGAAGGCGTCATTGCCGTCGGCCTCGCCGGAGAGCAGCGCCTCTAGCTCGGCCCGGGCCGCGCGCTCCTTGAGCGCCTTCAGGGTCGCGCGAGCCTCGTTGAGCGAGTCCTCGTCGCCTTCCATGTCGGCCAGTTCGGCGTATTCGACCGCGTCGGCGGCCTCCTTCTCGATGGCGCGAACGGCGGCGACCTGGTCGGCCAGCCGGGTGCGTTCGCGCATCACCGCCTGGGCTTCCTCTGCCTTGTCCCAAAGCGTCGGGTCCTCGACCCGGGCGTTCAGCTCATCGAGTTTTCGAAGCGCAGGTTCCCAGTCAAAGACGCCTCCTGAGCAGTCCAACGGACTGCTCGATGTCGGCCGCCAGGGCCTCGACATCCGGTCTCATGATCGATCTCCAAATCCGAACGCGGCGAGATAGGGCGCGGGCGCGCCCTCCGCAACGCTCAATGCGATGGCGTCAGTTGGGCGTCGGCGACGGGCGGGCGGCGTCCGAGGCGCTGTTGGCCCCCGACACCCGTCCATCTCGCCAGACCTCGTTGTAGGGCCGCGGACCCGCCGGAGCCGGACCGCCCGTTCCGTCGGACGCCGCACGCGACGGGCCGATCGGACCTTTGGGCTCGGTGCCCGGCCGGAAGGCCTCCTCGATGCCGCCAACCATGATGTACTTGGCCTGCTTGGGCTTGCGGAACGGCCGCGCCGGCGTGTTGCGCAGGGCCTCCTGCATGAAGTTGACGAAGATCGGCACGGCGGTCACCGCCCCGGCCTCGCCGGCGCCCAGCGAACGGTTGTCGTCGAATCCGACGAAGACCCCGACCACCAGGTCCGGCGTGAAGCCGACGAACCAGGCCGAGCGATAGTCGTTGGTGGTTCCGGTCTTGCCGGCGACCGGGCGGCCCAGCACGCGGGCGGCGGTGCCGGTGCCGCGCTGAACCACGCCCTCGAGCATGGAGGTGATCTCGTAGGCGACGATCGGGTCCATGACCTGTTCGCCGTCGGGACGCAGGCGCGGGCTTTCCGAGCCGCCGAAGCCGCGGCCGCAGGTCAGGCACCGGCGGGTGTCGGCGCGATAGACGACATCGCCGGTGCGATCCTGGACCAGTTCGATCAGGTGCGGATTGATCCGTCGCCCGCCGTTGGGGAACATCGAATAGGCGGCGGTCAGCTTGTAGGGCGTGGTTTCGCCCGCCCCCAGCGCCATGGCCAGAACCGGCTCCATCCGCTTGACGATGCCGTAGCGGATGGCGTTCTCGACGATGCGGTTCATGCCCACCTGCTGCGCCAGGCGTACGGTCATGACGTTGCGTGACAGCTCAAGCCCGGTGCGGATGCGCGAGGGGCCGTAGAAGCGGTGGCTGTAGTTCTCCGGCCGGTAGCCGCCAATCGAGATCGGGGCGTCGTTGATGATGCTGGCCGGCGTGAAATCGCCTTCCAGAGCCGTGGCGTAGACGAAGGGCTTGAAGGCCGAGCCGGGCTGGCGGTTCGCCTGGGTCGCGCGGTTGAAGCTGGACAGCGAGAAGGAATAGCCGCCGACCATGGCCTGGACCCGGCCCGACTGGGGCTCGATGGCCACCAGGGCGCCGTTTACGATGGGAATCTGACGCAGGTGGAAGGTCCCCGTGCCGGTCGGCTCGACGAACACCAGGTCACCGCGCTTCAGCCCCGCCCCGGCGTTGGCCCACGAGACGTCCGCCGCTTCCAGCCGGCCCACGCCGCCCTCGGCCAGGCGAATGGCGCCGCCGGGGGCGTCGATCACCGCGGCGCGCCATTCCCGACGTTCGGCGGGTTTGGACTTGCGGGCGGCTTCCTTTTCCCAGCCGGGTTGGATCACGACATTGCCCCACGCTCCACGCCAGCCGTGGCGGCGGTCGTAGTTCTCGAGCCCCTGCATCAGGGCGCGGCGGGCGGCCGTCTGCATGCGGGAATCGAGCGTAGTGCGCAGGTAGTAGCCGCCCTCGGTCAACTTCTTGCGGCCGAACAGTCCGATGGCGCGGCGGCGCACCTCCTCGACGAAGAAGTCGGCGTCGCGATAGCGCGAGCGCTGCGGCGCCAGCTGGACGACCAGGTCCTCCTTCATCGCCGCCTCGGCCTGGGCGCGGGTGATGGAGCCGGCCTCGGCCATCTGGCCCAGGATCCAGTTGC
>CAZRKY010000062.1:0-14123 GCA_964600375.1 uncultured Caulobacteraceae bacterium
GTCCACCTTTACCAGACCGCACTGGCGACCCCTCTGCCCGAGGGCAAGCACCGGGTTTCCTGGCTGGACCGCGACACCCTGCTGGTGGCCACTGATTTCGGTCCCGGCACGCTCACCGAGAGCGGCTATCCCTACATCGTTCGCGCGCTGAAGCGCGGCCAGACGCTGGACCAGGCGACCGAGGTCTATCGCGGCGCCCAGGGCGACGGCGGCTACGGCGTCTCGGCCAATGTCATGCGTGACGCCGACGGGAAGGCGCTGGCCACCATCATCGACCGGCCGCTCGACACCTTCCACGCCGAGCAATACCTGCTCACGCCCCAGGGTCCGAAGAAGATGACCCTGCCCAGCCAACTGTCGATCTACGGCGTGCTGGGCGACCGCCTGATCTTCGTCAACGCCGAGGACTGGTCGCTGGGCGGCCAGAGCTTCAAGGCCGGCTCGCTGCTGGCCATTCCGCTGAAGAGCCTGACCGGAACGCCAGGGACCATCGACCGCAACCAGGCGCTGCTGTTCGAACCCACCGCGCGCCAGTCGGTGAACTCCGGCGTGGCCAACTACGCCCGCACCGTGGTCCTGACCCGCGACCGGGTCGTGGCCTCGATCTATGACAACGTCCGCGGCGGCCTGGTTTCCTTCGCGCCCGGCCGCACCGGCTGGACCCGCACCAGCCTGCCGATCCCGGCCAATGCCTCGGTCAACCTGGTTGACGCCAGCCGCCGGGACAACCGCCAGGTCTTCTATTCGGTGGAAGGCTTCATCACGCCCTCGACCCTGATGCTGGGCGACGCCGCCACCGGCCAGGCGGCCACGATCCGCACCTCGCCCGCGCGCTTCGACGCGACCAACTTCCAGGTCGACCAGTTCGAGGCGACCTCTTCGGACGGGGCCAAGATCCCTTACTTCGTGGTCCGCCCGAAGACGCTCGCCATGGACGGCAAGGCCCCGACCATCATGTACGGCTACGGCGGCTTCGAAGTCTCCAAGCCGCCTGCCTACATCGCCGAGATGGGCAAGCTGTGGCTCGAGAAGGGCGGCGTCTACGTCAACGCCAACATCCGCGGCGGCGGCGAGTTCGGTCCCAACTGGCACCAGTCGGTGCTTCGGGAAAATCGCCAGCTGGCCTTCGACGACTTCGCCGCCGTGGCGCGCGACCTGATCGCGCGCAACATCACCTCGCCCCAGCACCTGGGCATCTACGGCCGCTCGAACGGCGGGGTGCTGACCTCGGTCTCGATCACCCAGCATCCGGAGCTGTTCAACGCCGCGGTCATCGAGAGCCCGCTGATCGACATGCTGCGCTACCCCTACCTGCCGGCCGGGGCGTCCTGGATCGGCGAGTACGGCGACCCGCGCATCCCGGCCGACGCTGCCTTCATTGCGCGCTATTCCGGCTACCAGAACGTCCGCTGGGACCAGCCCTATCCACGCGTCTACGTCACTACCAACACCGGCGACGACCGCGTCCACCCCGGCCACGCGCGCAAGTTCACCGCCCGTATGCTGGAGTACGGCTACAACCCGGTGTTCTACGAGGACACGAGCGGCGGCCACTCCTACGACGCCGACCCCCGCGCCAACGCCCGGCGCTGGGCGCGCCACTACGTCTACCTGGCCCAGCAGCTGATGGACGACACGCCGCATCCTTGAGGGGAGGGGCGCTTCGCCAAACTTTTTGAAACCAATCGCTCGCGGCCAACGTAAGCTGGGCTGATGACCGCGCTCGCGCCCCTCTCTCCGTTCGTCGCCGCCGATCCGAAGGCGCTGGACCCGGCCAAGTTCCGCGACCCGGCCACGACGGCCAAGGGTGAGGCGAGGGCGTCGGTCGCCCTGACCGGCCTCGACACCCTGTGGTTCAACACCGGCACGCTCTGCAACATCGCCTGCCTCAACTGCTACATCGAGAGCAGCCCGAAGAACGACGCGCTCAGCTACATCACGGCGGCCGAGGTCGAGGCCTACCTCGACGAGATCGCGGCCCTGTCCCTGCCCACCCGCGAGATCGGCTTCACCGGCGGCGAGCCCTTCATGAACCGCGAAATCATCGCCATGGTGGAAGCCGCGCTGGATCGCGGCTTCGAGGCCCTGGTGCTGACCAACGCCATGCGCCCCATGCGCCGCTTCGACGCCGAACTGCTGCGCCTGCGCGAGCGCCACGGCGCGCGCCTGACCCTGCGCATCAGCCTCGACCACCCCACCGCCGCCGTCCACGACGCCGAGCGCGGCGAGGGCTCCTTCGACATCACGCTGGACGGCCTGACCTGGCTGGCGCGCGGCGGCTTCTCGCTGGCGGTCGCGGGCCGTCATCTCCCCGATGAGGACGAGGGTGAGGCCCGAGCCGCCTTCCAGCGCCTGTTCGACGCCCACGCCATCCCCGTCGAAGCCTACGACCCGTCGCGCCTGGTGCTGTTTCCCGAGATGGACGTTCGCGTCGACGTGCCGGAGATCACCACCGCCTGCTGGTCCATCCTCGGGAAGTCGCCCGACGACGTCATGTGCGCGTCCAGCCGCATGGTGGTGAAGCGCCGCGACGCCGCCCGACCCGCGGTGCTGTCCTGCACCCTGCTGCCCTACGACCCGCAGTTCGAGCTGGGACCGACTCTGGCCGACGCGCTCGAACCCGTGGCGCTCAACCACCCCCACTGCGCCAAGTTCTGCGTGCTGGGCGGGGCGAGCTGCTCGGCGCGGTAGGCCGCCTGCCAGGCTGCGGGGTTCTCGGCGGCCAGATTGGCGCCGCCGCTTGCACTCCGGCCGATCTCCCGCCATATGCCGCCTCGGAGACTGGCGCGGGCGGAGGCCTCGCCAACCTGGTCAGGGCCGGAAGGCAGCAGCCACAACGAGTTCCCCTCTGAGTCGCTGTCCAGTCTCCACCTCCTCCCCCTTCAAGACTGTCGATAAATCGTCCCAATCCGGCCGGCGCGACTCCCGCGCGGGCGGCCAAGTGCTATGTCAGGACTCATGGCCGACACCGACCTCGATTCCGGGACCGACACGCCTCCCTGGGAGGATGCGGCCGAAGGTGCGCCCGAGCGCGACCCGGACACCCAGGACATCTTCGGCGAGGAGTCGGTCGCGCCGGCGCCGAAGGCTGAACCCCTGCCGGCCTCGCCCGTGGTCCAGGACCCGTCGGACGGCGAGGCCTATACGGTGCTGGCCCGCAAGTACCGGCCGCGCACCTTCGAGGACCTGATCGGCCAGGAGGCCATGGTCCGCACGCTCACCAACGCCTTCTCGTCGGGGCGCATCGCCCACGCCTTCATGCTCACGGGCGTGCGCGGCGTGGGGAAGACGACGACCGCGCGGCTGCTGGCCCGGGCGCTGAACTATGAGAGCGATACCGTCGACCGGCCCTCCATCGACCTGACCGATGATGGCCGCCACTGCCGCGCCATCATCGAGGGCCGGCACATGGACGTTCAGGAGCTGGACGCCGCCTCGCGCACCAAGGTCGACGAGATGCGCGAGCTTCTGGAAAGCGTGCGCTACGCGCCGATGGAGGCGCGCTACAAGATCTACATCATCGACGAAGTGCACATGCTGTCGACGGCGGCGTTCAATGCGCTGCTCAAGACGCTGGAAGAGCCGCCGCCCCACGCCAAGTTCATCTTCGCCACCACCGAGATCCGCAAGGTGCCGGTGACCATCCTGTCGCGCTGCCAGCGCTTCGATCTGCGCCGGGTCGAGCAGGACGTGCTGATGACCCACCTGGAGAAGATCTGCGCCGCCGAAGGCGCCCTGGTGGAAACCGATGGTTTGGCGCTGATCGCCCGGGCCGCCGAGGGCTCGGTGCGCGACAGCCTCTCCCTGCTCGACCAGGCCCTGGTCCAGGCCGAGCGCGGCCAGGTGGTGAAGGCCGAGGTGGTCCGCGACATGCTGGGCCTGGCCGACCGGTCCCAGACCATTGCGCTGTTCGAAAGCGTCATGGGCGGGCGCACCGCCGAGGCGCTGGACCAGTACCGCACCCTCTACGGCTTTGGCGCCGACCCGGCCCAGGTCATTTCCGACCTGCTGGAGCACTGCCACGGCACGACCGTGGCCAAGATGCTGGGGCCCGACGCCACCCGCCTTCCCAATGACCAGGCCCAGCGGCTGGCGGCCATGGGGGCGTCGGTCTCCGCCGGAACGCTGGCGCGCTCGTGGCAGATGCTGCTCAAGGCCTACGACGAAGTCCGACGCGCGCCTGACCCGGCCGCGGCCGGCGAGATGGCGCTGGTGCGGCTGTGCTACGCCGCTGACCTGCCGGGACCGGAAGAGGCGCTGAAGAAGCTGCAGTCGGGCGAGCCGATGACCGGCGGCCCCGGCGGGGCGCCGTCGGGCGGGGGAGGCGGCGCGGGTGGACCGCGTGCGGCCCTGCAGGTGCGCGCGGCGCCCGAGCCGGAATTCGCCCGGCCCCAGAGTTTCGAGGACGTGGTCAGCCTGATCGCCCAGCGGCGTGACATCGGCCTGAAGCTGGACGTCGAGCGCTTCATCCGCCTGGTGGCCTTCAAGCCCGGCGCGATCGAATACGAGCCGGCGCCCAACGCCCCGGCGGACCTGCCGCGCCGTCTGTCGGCGCGCCTGAAGGAATGGACCGGCCAGACCTGGCTGATCGCCGCCCAGGGCGGCGGCGGGGCCGAGAGCCTCTACGAGCGCGAGCGGCGCGAGAAGAGCGAGGACCGCGCCCGCATCGAGGCCGATCCCTTCGTGCTGGAGGTCAAGCGCGTCTTCCCCGGCGCCCAGCTGATGGACGTCCGCACCCTGACAGACCAGACGCCCGAGCCCATGGCCGGCGCCACCGGCGAGCCGGACGAGGATTGAGACTCCCCGGGTCTTGAACGCCCGCCCGCCGACCAAACATTGCCTGCGACCCACCGCCTGCGAGAACCCCCAAGATGACCGACCTCAACGCCATCATGAAACAGGCCCAGGCCATGCAGGAGAAGCTGCAGGCGGCCCAGGCGCGCATGGCCGAGACCACCGCCTCCGGTTCGTCCGGCGGCGACATGGTGCGGGTGACGCTGAAAGGCGGCGGCGAGCTGGTTTCGATCAACATCGACGAGTCGCTCATGTCGCCGGCGGAGGGCGAAATCCTGACTGACCTCATCGTCGCCGCCCACGCCGACGCCAAGCGCAAGCTGGACGCCGCCCAGGCCGAGCTGATGCGCGAGGCCGCCGGACCGCTCGGCGCGATGCCGGGCATGCCCAAGCTGTTCTGAGGACGAAGCCCCACGCCCTGCCGGGCATGACTTGCGCCCGGTCCAACCCCCAACCCGCCTGAGGACCCTTGGCCTCTTCCGCCGGACCCGAGATCGAGCGCCTGATAAGCCTTCTTGCCAAGCTGCCGGGCATGGGCCCCCGCTCGGCCCGTCGCGCGACCCTTGCGCTGCTGAAGAAGCGCGACCAGCTGCTTGCGCCGCTGGCCGAGGCGCTGACTGATGCCGCGGCGAGGGTGAAGGCCTGTTCGGTCTGCGGCGCGCCGGATACGCGCGATCCCTGCGCCATCTGCTCGGACCCCGAGCGCGACCAGAGCCTGATCTGCGTGGTCGAGGAGGCGGGCGCGCTGTGGGCCATGGAGCGCATGGGCGCCTATCGCGGCCGGTACCACGTGCTGGGCGGCCTGCTGTCGGCTCTGGACGGGGTGGGGCCGGAGAACCTGCGGATCGCGCCGCTGGTGGACCGGGCCTCCCACGGGCTGGTTCACGAAGTCATCCTGGCCCTGCCGGCCACGGTCGATGGTCAAACAACGGCGCACTATCTCACAGATAGGCTGGCCCGGAGCGACGTCAGCGTCACCTCCCTGGCCCGCGGCGTGCCGGTGGGCGGCGAGCTGGACTGGCTGGACGACGGCACCATCGCCCAGGCGTTGAGGGCGCGAAGGCCCGCCTGAGCCATGCTGATCCTGGAAGCCTTCCTTTTCGGCCTGACCATTGCGGCGGCCGTCGGCCCCATCGCCATTCTGGTGATGAACTACGGCCTTCGACTGGGGGCGTGGGCGGGACTGCGATCCGGGGCGGGGGCCGCGACCGCGGACCTCCTCTATGCCGTGGCGGCCCTGACGATCGGATCCGCCGTCGCCGCCGCCATCGGACCCTGGCGGCGCGAGTTCGAGATCGTCGCGGCCCTGGCGCTTATCGTCTTCGCCGCATGGATGGCCTGGGGCGTGTTCAAGCCCGCAAAGCCTGTTGAGGCCAGGCCGACCGCGCCGCGCCCCTACCTGACCACGCTTGCGCTGACGGCGGTCAATCCGCTGACCGTCATCCTCTTCCTCGGATTCACCGGGCGCATCCCGCCGGGCGCCGGCCTGGCGCAACAGGTGATGGTGGCCCTCGTGCTTGCCCTGGGCAGCCTGATCGTCCAGTCGGCCTTCGCCCTCGGCGGCGCCGGGCTGGGCAAGGTGCTGGCCGATCCGCGCTGGATCCGGCGGCTGAACATGCTCAGCGCCGTCGGGATCGCGGCCTTTGGGGTTTATGGACTGCTCAAGGCGTTTGCCTAGACTTCCCGCGCTTGCCGGCGTCAGGCGTGCAGGTCGCCTGACTGATCCCTGTCCAGACTTTGAATAGTTGCGTGGATTTATGCAAATATAGAAAGACTCAAGGATACAGTATTCGAAGCATATAGGATGGACATCCGAGTTCGAGTCCGACTAACCTTCCCGTTCCTGACAAGTAGAGGAGCGGTCAATGTATCGTACGATCCTTGCGGTGACTGGAGTGGTTCTCCTGACGGTCGCCGCCGCGCCCGCGCCGGTCGCGGAAAGCACCCCGGCTCCGGCCGCCGCCGACGAAGGCCGACTGGACCCCGACAAGATCATTTGCCGGACCGTCCGACCGCCTACGGGCACCCGCGTGGCCAACGGCCGGACGCGCCAGAAGATCTGCCAGACCCGCGAGCAGTGGGATGATCTGGAGCGCGACGCCCAGGAAGCGCTGAAAGTGCGGGACCGGGGAATCTGCACGGGCGACAACTGCTCGGGGGCATAGGGAAACTCCCCGACCGCCGGCGGAGGAAATTCGTGGGCGTCGCGGCCGACTCCGGCTAAGAACGGAGCATGAACGACGTCGCCCCCTACCTCATCGCCGCCTTCGGCGTCGCTTCGGCCGTGGCCATGCTGGTATGGGCGCTGCGCGAGCGCAGCCGGGCCGACCGGGCCGAGACGCGGCTTTCGATGCTGGGCGACTCCGGCGATCTGGTGCGCGCCCAGGCTGCCCAGTCGGCCGGGATCGTCGCCGACGAGCTGCTGAAGCGGGCGGACGAGACCTTCCGCAACCGCGACCTGCTGGCCCAGCAACGGCTGGAAACCCAGTTGAAGCCCGTGGCCGAGACGCTGGCAAAGTTCGAGGCCCAGGTCCAGGCCATCGAGAAGACCCGCGCCGAAGAGACCGGCGGCCTGAAGGCCCAGATCGCCCAGTTGCTGCAGGCCTCGGAAGCCACCCAGGGCGAGGCCCGCAAGCTGTCGGCGGCGCTCCGCCGCGGCGCCGGCGTCCAGGGCCGCTGGGGCGAGCAGGCGCTGCGTAACGTGCTGGAGGCGGCGGGGCTCAACAACCGCTTCGATTTCGAGGAGCAGTTCTCGACCGAGACCGAGGAAGGCCGCCGTCGTCCCGACGTGAAGGTGCGCATGCCCGGCGGCGGCATGTTCGTCATCGACGCCAAGGCCTCGTTGAACGCCTTCCTGGAAGCCCAGGATGCGGTGGATGACGCGGCGCGCGAGGCCGCACTGGTGCGCCACGGCCAGAGCATCAAGACTCACATGGTTGGCCTGTCGGCCAAGGCCTACTGGGACCAGTTCAAGAGCGAGACGACGCCGGACTTCGTGGCCATGTTCGTGCCCGGCGACGGCTACCTGGCCGCGGCCCTGGAACGCCAGCCCGAGCTCTTGACCGAGGCCATGGACAAGCGGGTGGTGATCGTCACGCCCTCCACGCTCTTCGCCCTGTGCAAGGCCGTGGCCTACGGCTGGCGGGCCGAGGACCAGGCGGCCAACAGCCAGGAAATCGCAAAGACCGGGCGCGAACTCTACAAGCGCCTGTCGGTGATGGGCGAGCACGTCTCGGGCCTCGGCAAGGCCCTGACGGCGGCGGTGGAGCGCTTCAACCGCTTCGTCTCCTCGCTGGAATCCCAGGTCCTGACCCAGGCCCGACGCTTCGAGGACCTCGCCGTCGACCACGAGGGCAAGCAGCTGACCGAGATCCCGATGGTCGAACCAACCCCCAAGAGCCTGACCAAGCCGGAACTGATTTCGGCGGACGGGACCGAAAAGCCGGCGCTGAGCGTGGTCAAGGGCGCGGGCGAAGGCTGACCCACCTGTCTTCTCCCACCTTGACGCTCGGGTACCGCCAACTTACCTGACGGCCATGGCCTTGCGCGAAATCCTCACCGTCCCCGACCCCTTCCTGAAACAGGTGTCCAAGCCCGTGGAAACGGTCGATGACGACCTGCGCGCGCTGATGGACGACATGCTGGAGACCATGTACGCGGCGCCCGGCATCGGCCTGGCCGCGATCCAGATCGGCGTGCCCAAGCGCGTCATCGTCATGGATTTGGCCGGGTCCGAGGACGAACCCGCCCCGCGCTACTTCGTGAATCCCGAGATCACCTGGAAGTCCGAAGAGCTCTTCGCCTACGAGGAAGGCTGCCTGTCGGTGCCGGAAATCTACGACGAGATCGAGCGGCCCGCGCGCGTGCGTCTGACCTACCTGAACTACGCCGGCGAGAAGGTCGAGGAAGAGGCCGAGGGTCTCTTCGCCGTGTGCATCCAGCACGAGATTGACCATCTGGAAGGCGTATTGTTCATCGACAAGCTGTCGCGGCTGAAGCGCGATCGCGCCGTCGCCAAGGTCAAGAAGCTGCAGAGGGACGCCGCCTGATGAACCTCCACGCGCCCAAGCCCCGCTCCCGCCGCCGTCCGGCCGGCCGTCGCCGTCTGAGCACGGTCCAGAAGGCCGGGATCGGCAGCGCCGTCACCGTCGTGGGCCTGCTGGTCATCGGCGTGGTCGCCGGCATCCTCATCGACCGCTTGATCGACATGAGCGACATCATGGACGCCGGCGGTGAGTGGGATGAAGGCGGCGGGGTCCACACGCGCTGGTACTAGGCGCGGCCGCTTCGCTCCCCTAAACCCCGCCCATGCGTCTCGCCTTCATGGGTACCCCCGACTTCGCCGTGCGCGCCTTGGCCGAATTGGTCGCGGCGGGGCACGAGATCGTGGCTGTCTACTCCCAGCCGCCCAAACCGCGCGGCCGCGGCCAGCAGCTCGCCCCCTCGCCGGTGCACGCCTTCGCGGAGGGCCTCAGGCTTGAGGTGCGCACGCCCGTCTCGATGAAGGCGCCGGAGGCGATCGCCGCCTTCCAGGCTCTCGATCTCGATGCCGCCGTCGTCGTGGCCTACGGCCAGATCCTCAAGCGTGAGGTGCTCGAGGCGCCGCGGCTCGGCTGCTTCAACCTGCACGCCAGCCTACTTCCGCGCTGGCGGGGCGCCGCGCCGATCCAGCGGGCCATCATGGCCGGCGATCCGGTCACCGGCGTGCAGGTCATGCGCATGAGCGAGGGGCTCGATGAAGGCCCCATCATCCTGTCGGAGATCACTCCCATCGAGTGGGACGACACCGCCGCGACCCTGACCGACCGCCTGGCCATCATCGGCGCCTCCCTGCTGCCGCGCGCCCTGGCCGCCATCGAGCGCGGCGGCGCGACCGAGACCGAACAGGAGGGCGAGCCCACCTACGCCAAGAAGATCACCCCGGAGGAAGCCCGCATCGACTGGACCCGGACTGGCCCCGAGGTCGACCGACACATCCGCGGCCTGTCGCCCTTCCCCGGCGCGTGGTTCGAGGCGCCGTCCCCGAAGGGCCCGGTTCGGGTCAAGGCCCTGATGAGCCAGGTCAGCCCCGCCGCCGGCAAGGACGGCGAGGTCATTGACGACGGCTTGCTGGTCGCCTGCGGCGAGGGCGCCGTGCGGCTGACCCGGGTCCAGCGTGAGGGCAAGGGCCCCCAGGACGCGGTGGACTTCCTGCGTGGCTTCCCGCTGCCCGAAGGGACGATGCTGGGCTGATGCCTCGCTACCGGCTCGACATCGAATACGACGGCGGGCCGTTCAAGGGCTGGCAGGCCCAGGCCAACGGGCCATCGGTCCAGGCCTCGGTCGAACGCGCCATCGAGGCTTTCAGCGGTCAGCAGGTCCGCATCGCCGCCGCCGGCCGCACCGACACGGGCGTCCACGCCACCGGCCAGGTCGCACACGTCGATCTTGAAAAGGCCTGGCCCGCGCGTACCGTCATGGAGGCGATCAACGCCCACCTCGTGCCCGAACCGGTGGTCGTCCTGAGGGCGGCGGAAGTCGCCGACGATTTCCACGCCCGCTTCTCGGCGGTAGGACGGCGCTACCTCTACCGCATCCTGCACGGCCGTGCTCAACCGGCGCTGGATCGCGGACGGGTGTGGTGGATCAAGAAGCCGCTGGATGTCGAGGCGATGGCGCAGGCGGCCCTGTCGCTCATCGGCAATCACGACTTCACCACCTTCCGCGACGCCCAATGCCAGGCCCAGTCGCCGGTGAAGACCCTGGACGAGGCGAGCGTCCACGCCGTGGGTCAGGAAGTGCACCTGAAGTTCGCCGCGCGCTCGTTCCTGCACCGCCAGGTCCGTTCGATGACTGGCTCGCTGGTGGAGGTCGGGATGGGGCGGTGGCCGGTCGAGGCGCTCGGCGAGGCGCTGGCGGCGGTGGACCGCGCCCGTTGCGGGACCGTGGCCCCGCCAGAGGGGCTCTACCTCACGAAGGTCGAGTACTGACGGCGCGCGCGGCCTTGCGGGCCATCGCGATCACCAGCCACAGCACCAGCCCGATGAAGACCGGGATCAACAGCGGCATCAGGAAGGCGATCATCACGGTGACGACCGCCAGAACGTCTTCGGCGATGCTGACCAGCGGGTTGCCCATCCCGCCGGTGGTGGCGGTCGAGGCGGCGCGGGTTCCGCTCTGGGCGGCGTTGAAGGCGAAGGCCGCGGGCGCGCCGATGATCACCGCGGCGACGGCGGCGATGGTCGGATCGACGTGGCTGAAGACCGCCCAGGTGGCGATGACGGCTGCGATCGGGCGCGTGACGAAGCCGACCGCGTGCAGGCCGTGATCAACGATGGGGATCTTGTCGCCGATGAATTCGAGCCCTGTCGCAATGCCCAGGGCCGTAATGGCGGGGAAGGACCCAAGCCACTGCATCTTCTCGTTCAGCTCGATACCGAACAGCTGGAAGTGGGCGGCGAGCGCCAGCATCAAGAGCGGCAGGAAGGTGCGCAGGCCCGTCGAGGCGGCGAGCCCGAGGCCGAGCATTGCAGGCAGGATCCAAGTCTCGATCACGACTCGAGACTAGCACAAACGGCCGTCAGGTCCGCACCCGGCGGGTCATCGGCTTCTGGTCCAGCGCCGCCTCAAGCCGCATGAGCGCGGCGGCGACCCCCCCGGCCTCGCGGTCCAGGTCTACGGCGGCGACCGCCAGCGCCTCCCAGACCGGCGCCATCTTCAGATAGAATTGCTGGCCTTCCAGGGTCAGCCGCAGCTTGCGGCTGCGCCGGTCGGCGGCGTCGGTCTCGGCCGCGACCAGGCCGGCGGCCTCCAGCGACTTGCGCGTCTGGCTGACCGCCACGTGAGTGACGCCGAGCGCCTGGGCCAGTTCGCCGACGCTCATGGCGCCGTTCAGCGCCAGCTGGTTCAACGCCCCGAACCACCGTTGCTCGAATTCAATCCCGGCCTCGGCATAGACGCGCCCGGCCTCGCGGTCGATTCTCTCGGACAACCGCCGCAGCCAGGCGCCGAGCGCCGCGCCGCCCATCTCGCGCAGGAATTCGCCGGAGTCTTTCGAATCGTTCATTTGACATATCTGTAAGCGCTTACGCATATCCGCGGCAACGGTTCATTTCGGGAGACGGCCATGACGGCGACCTTTGACAGACGCAGCCTGTTGCTCGGCGGAGCTGCCGCTGCGGCCGCGTCGGCCGCGCCGGCGTTCGCCGCTTCGACCGAAGAACAGGCCGCCGCCTTCTTCCGCCGCGCAACGGTCATCAACGGCAATCTGGTGCCGCCGCTGGACGACCAGAACCGGCTCGACGAGGCGACTATCGCGCTGTTCCGCTCTTCGGGGCTGACGGCGATGAAGGTGTCCATGGGCGGTTCGGGATCGCCCTATGCCGCGACGCTCGCCGAACTGGCCGCCTACGACAAGGCCATCGGCCTGATGCCCGACCTGCTGCGCCAGGTGCGCTCCGTCGCCGAGATCGACGCCTGCGAACGCGATGGCCGGATCGGCATCATCTACTCCTTCGAGAGCGTCGAGATGCACGAGGGCAGGCTGTCGCGGATCGCTGAGTTCGCCGCCCGCGGCGTCAAGGTGATGCAGCTGTCCTACAACCTGCCGTCACAGTGGGCGTCCGGCGTCATGACGCCCCAGCCGTCACAGGGCCTGACCGAGCTGGGCCGCGCCGCGGTGGCCCAGATGAACGCCTCGGGCGTCGCCATCGACATCGCCCACGCCGACGAGAAATCCAGCCTCGGGATCATGCAGGCCTCGTCCCGCCCGGTGACCGTCACCCACGCGGGCTGCAAGGCCGTCTACGATCACCCCCGCCACAAGTCCGATGCCCTGCTGCGCAAGCTGGCCGACCAGGGCGGCGTGATCGGCATCTTCGAGCTCAGCTACCTGAACGGCGGCGTGCGCCAGCCCAGGCTTGAGGACTACATGGCCCACATGGTCCATGCCCTGAAGGTCTGCGGCGAGGACGGGGTCGGCATCGGGTCTGACGCCATCATGACCGCCTTCGACACCACCCCGGAGAACCTCGCCGCCTGGGACGCCGAGACGAAGCGGCGCAAGGAAGCCGGCATCGCCGCCCCCGGTGAAGGGCCGCCGCCCTTCGTGGAAGGCCTCAACCGCCCTGACCGCGCCGCCGTCGTGGCCTCGGAACTGCGCAAGCGCGGCTACCGCGACCGGGCGATCGAGAAGGTGCTGGGCCTGAACCTGCGCCGCTGGTTCAGAGATGCCTGGGCCTAGGCCGCGAACGTCGCGAAATAGTCCCGGATGATCCGCTCATAGACGGCGCTGAGCCGGTGGATCTCCTCGACCGGCACGCGTTCGTCGATCTGGTGCATGGTCTGGCCGATCAGGCCGAACTCCAGCACGGGACAGAGCGCGCGGATAAACCGGGCGTCAGAGGTGCCGCCGGCGGTGTTGGGCTCGCAGGTGACGCCCAGCTCGGCCGAGATGGCGCCGATGACCAGGTCGACGAAAGGCCCCGGCTCGGTCAGGAAGGCGTCGCCCGAATGCAGGAACTCCAGCGCGATGGTGCAGCCGGGACTGGCCGCCTCGAGCGCCCGGGTCTCCTCTTCGATCCAACCCATCAGCTCAGCCCCGTTCCACGTCGGGTTGAAGCGGATGTTGAACCGGCCACGGGCAATGGCCGGGATGACGTTGGTGGCCGTATTGCCGACGTCGATGGTGGTGATCTCCATGTTCGACGGCGGGAACTCGGGATACCCCTCGTCCAGCTGGCGGTCGTGCAGCCGGTGCAGCAGCCGGTTCAGCACGGGCACCGGGTTGGCGGAGCGGTCGGGGTAGGCCACGTGGCCCTGGCGGCCGGTGACCGTGACCCAGACATTCAGGCTGCCTCGACGACCGACCTTGATGACGTCGCCAAGCGCCGCGACCGAGCTGGGTTCGCCGACCAGGCAGTGGTCGATGACCTCGCCCTCAGCCTGCAGCACCGCGACGACCTTTTTGGTGCCATCCAGCGCCACGCCTTCCTCGTCCCCCGTAATCAGGAAGGACAGGGAGCCCGGCACATCGCCGACGCGGTCGACCGCGGCCACCCACGCGGCGATGCCGCCTTTCATGTCCACTGCGCCGCGCCCAACAAGGACGCCGTCCTCGACCTCGGCCTCGAAGGGGTCCGTTCGCCAGGCGTCATGATCCCCGGCTGGCACCACGTCGGTGTGGCCTGCGAAGCAAAGGTTCGGGCTGGACGTCCCCCGTCGCGCATAGAGGTTCTCGACGTCGCCAAACTTCATCCGGCGGCAGTTGAAACCCAGGGCGGACAGCTGTTTTTCCAGTACGTCCATCGCGCCCGCGTCGAACGGGGAAACAGACGCCAAGCGGATCAGGT
>CAZRKY010000063.1:0-13589 GCA_964600375.1 uncultured Caulobacteraceae bacterium
AGGAAAGCCGCGCCAACCCGCGCGCCACCTCGTCGCAGAAGTGCGTGCGGGCCGGAGGCAAGCACAACGATCTGGACAACGTCGGCTACACCGCGCGTCACCACACCTTCTTCGAGATGCTCGGCAACTTCTCCTTCGGCGACTACTTCAAGGCCGAGGCCATCGAGTTCGCCTGGACCCTGGTGACCAAGGAGTTCGGCATTCCCGCCGAGCGGCTGATGGCCACCGTCTACATCGACGACGACGAGGCGTTCGAGCTCTGGAAGAAGATCGCCGGCCTGCCGGAGAGCAAGATCCGCCGCATCGCCGGTTCCGACAATTTCTGGTCCATGGGCGACACCGGCCCCTGCGGCCCCTGCACCGAAATCTTCTACGACCACGGAGACCACATCCCCGGCGGCCCTCCCGGCTCGCCCGACGAGGACGGCGACCGCTGGGTCGAGATATGGAACCTCGTGTTCATGCAGTTCGAACAGCAGGCCGATGGAACGCGCATCAGCCTGCCCAAGCCCTCGATCGACACCGGCGCGGGCCTCGAACGCGTCGGGGCGGTGATGCAGGGCGTCACTTCGAACTACGACACCGACCTGTTCCGCGCCCTGATCGCGGCGTCTGAAGAGGCGACGGGCGTGGCCGCCGATGGCGACAACGCGCCCAGCCACCGGGTCATCGCCGACCACCTGCGCTCGTCGTCGTTCCTGATCGCGGACGGCGTCACGCCCTCGAACGAGGGCCGCGGCTATGTGCTGCGCCGGATCATGCGCCGCGCCATGCGCCACGCCTACCTGCTGGGCGCCCAGGAACCGCTGATGCACCGGCTGGTCCCGGCGCTCACTGCCCAGATGGGTTCAGCCTACCCCGAGCTGAAGCGCGCCCAGGCTTCGGTCATCGACACCCTGCGCCAGGAGGAAGAGCGCTTCCGCTCGACGCTGGGGCGCGGCATGCGGCTGTTCGACGACGCGGCCAAGGGGCTGAGCGAAGGCGACGCCATCAACGGCCGCACGGCCTTCACCCTCTACGACACCTACGGCTTCCCGCTCGACCTGACCCAGGACGAGGCCCGCCGGCGCGGCCTGACGGTCGACGTTGAAGGCTACGAAGCCGCCATGGAAGAGCAGCGCAATCGCGCCACCAAGGGGCTCGGTTCCGGCGCCGGCCAGGCTACGGCCGCTGAATGGCTGGCGGCGCGCGAACGTCTCGGCCCGACGCAGTTCACCGGCTATGACTCGATCGACGGCGAGGGCGAGGTCTTGCTGTTGCTGGTCGACGGCGCGGTCGCGGACAACGCCGAAGCCGGCCAGACCGCCGAAGTCCTGACCGATCGCACGCCCTTCTATGCCGAAAGCGGCGGCCAGGCCGGGGACCGCGGAGAGGTCGAATGGCCCGGCGGGCGCGGACGGGTCGTCGACACGACCAAACAGGCCGGCGACCTGCACGTCCATCGCATAGAGGTTGAGCTGGGGACGCTGAAGGCGGGCGACCGGGTCCAGCTTTCCGTCGATCCCGAGCGCCGCCTGGCGACCCGCGCCAACCACTCGGCGACCCACCTGCTGCACACGGCGCTCCGGCATGTGCTCGGCGAGCACGTGACCCAGAAGGGCCAGATGGTCGACGGCGATCGCATCCGCTTCGACTTCAGCCACGGCCAGCCGGTGACGCCCGAGCAGATCGCCAGGATGGAGGACGAGGTGAACGCGGTGATCCGCCAGAACCTCCCCGCCGAAACGAAGATGATGGCGCCGCAACAGGCCATCGAGGCCGGCGCCATGGCCCTGTTCGGCGAGAAGTACGGCGACGAGGTTCGCGTGCTCGCGCTGGGCAAGCCGCTGGGCGGGGGCGAGGGCGCCTATTCGGTCGAGCTGTGCGGCGGCACCCACGTGGCGCGCACCGGCGACATCGCCCTGTTCAAGATCGTGTCCGAAGGCGGCATCGCCGCCGGCATCCGCCGCATCGAGGCCCTGACCGGCGAGGCGGCCCGGCGCTATCTGCTGGAGCAGGCCGGCGTGGCGCGTGACCTGGCCGACCGGCTGAAGGTCCAGGTCGCCGACGTCGGCGCCCGGGTCGAGGCTTTGGTCAACGAACGCAAGGCTCTGGAGAAGGCCCTGGCTGACGCCAAGACCCAGCTGGCGTTGGGCGGCGGCGCCGGCGGCGGGGCATCGGGCCCAGAGGACGTCAACGGCGTCGGCTTCATCGGCCGGGTGCTGGACGGGGTCGACGGCAAGGCGCTGCGGCCCGTGGCCGAAGACTTCCGCAAGCAGGTCGGATCCGGCGTGGTCGCCCTGGTCGGCGTGTCCGACGGCAAGGCCGCCGTGACGGTGGCGGTCACCAACGACATGGTCGGCCGGTTCAGCGCGGCGGACCTGGCGCGCGCGGCCGTCCTGGCCATGGGCGGGCAGGGCGCCGGCGGCAAGCCGGACTTCGCCCAGGGCGGCGCGCCGGACGGCTCGAAGGCCCAGGCCGGCGTGGACGCCATCAGGGCGATCCTGGCCGGATAGGATGATTCACGAGCTCGCCCTCAGCACCGTCATGGTGCTCACGACCGTGGCGATCCACGGGATCGGGCTCCATTACCTCCGCGGCGTCTTCGACTTCGTCGGACGTCACCGGCCGCACGGGGCGCTGCACTTCTCGCGCAAGGGCCTGATGGTGGCCATCATCGTGCTGGGGTTCTACGTTCTGCACGGGCTGGAGATATGGCTCTACGCCGTCGTCTACCTGCTGATCGGGGCGGTCGAGAACCTGCGCGAGGGGGTTTATTTCTCGACCATCTCCTATGGGGCCATCGGCTACACCGACATCCACATCTCGCAGCAATGGAAACTGGTCGGCGCCATTGAGGGGATCAACGGCGTCCTGATGCTCGGCTGGTCAACCGCCTTCTTCGTCACGACCATGGTGCGGATCCGGCGCTGGTAGGCCCTAGGCCGCGGCGCGCCCCTCGAGCCGGCCGATGACGTCGGCGGCGCCGGCGACTTCGCAGAATTCGGCGCCCAGGGTCGCGATATGCGCCGCGTGGATGTCTTCCGCCCGGATGACGCCCCCGCGGGGATCAGGCAGGTCAAAACAGTCGCAGGCGTCCTCGGCCAGGGTCACTGCCCAGCCCAGGTTCGACGCCACGCGCGTACTGGTCGAGACGCACATGTCGGTCGAGATGCCGAACAGCACCAGACGCGTGGCGCCCATGCGGCGCAGGCGCAGGTCGAGGTCCGTGCCGATGAAGGCGGCGTTGACCGACTTGGAAACCACGGGCTCGCCGTCACGCGGCTCGAACCCCGGGCGGAACGTGTTCCCCGGCAGGCCGGCCGCCAGGGTCGATCCCGGCTGCACGGAATCGTGCCGAACGTGGATGATCGGCGCCCCGGCTGCGCGCCAAGCCGCCAGCAGCGCCTGTCCGTTGGCGTCCACTGCCGCGTTCCAGCGCTGCGGCCAAGGCGGGCCGTCAAAGGCCTGCTGCATGTCGATGGGGATCAGCACGGTGGTCGCGGGATCGTACATGGGGCGCCTCCTTGGACTGGCCGCCTACAGGGCGGCTGCCGCGTGGCCCGCGCGGACCGGGGGCGCGGGTTCGTGGTCAAAGTGGATTTCCGCCTCTTCGAATCCGTATCGACCATCGCCCACCCCGCAAGCCCTGCGCAGGGCGTCACAGATGCGGCGCACGGCCCCCGCCACTTCGGTTGGATGGGCGCGAAGCACGCGCCACCCGCGCGCCTTGGCGTAGGCGACCCGCTTGGCGTCGTAGTCTCCACCGTCGTCGAGAATGACCGCGACCTTGGGATTGAGACAGAACAGATCGGCGGGAACCGCGGCGCTGGAGGTCCAGCGCCGCCAGCGCGTGCCGCCCAGCTTCTTGCCGCGCAGCTCTTCCCAAAGCGTCATGCGCGCGTTGCGCCGCCAGGGCTCAAGGTCGCCCGGAATCTCGATCATCGCGCCCACGGGGCTAGCCCTTGTAGAACGCCGCCAGCTTGTTGCCGGTCGGATCGCGGACGTAGGCGAGGTAGTAGCCCTCGCCGTAGGTGGGCCGGGGGCCCGCCGCGCCTTCGTCGGTTCCGCCATTGGCCAGGGCCGCGGCGTGGAAGGCGTCGACCTGGGCGGTGCTGTCGGCGTGCAAGCCGACCATGATGCCGTTGCCGGCCCGCGCCGGCTGGCCGTCGGCGGGGCCGCAGACCATGATCTTGCAGTGGTCGGCGTCGGGGCCGTAACCGACCCAGCTGCCCTGCCGCCAAAGCTGCTTGTGGCCCAGCGCGCCGAGCGCGGCGTCGTAGAACCTGGCGGCGGCGTCGGTGTCGTCCGCGCCGATGGTCACGTAGCTGATCATGTCGGCCATGGGGCCCTCCTTGCTTGCGGGCACCCTATCGCGGCGGAGGAACGAAGCAAGAACAATATTCGACGAACGGCCTTCGCCCCGCGACCGAAGGCCCTGGGGCTAGCGCGCCGGGGCCGGCGCCGCGGCAGGCGGCGTCACGGTCGTGCCGTCGGTCTTGGGCGGCAGGCCGATGTGGACCAACTTCCAGTCCAGGCGCTTGCGGCTGAAGGTGAACATGGTCTCGCCGTCGTCGGCGTCACGCACCGTCAGACGCGCCGTATTGGGTCCCCAATAGCTGTAGGCGGGGTAGGGGCGGGCCAGCACGCGGTTGTCGTCGGGCGCCTCGACCGGCGGCGGCGCCGTCCGCGCGTCGCGGCCCCGGCCCATGGTCAGGCCGGCGACGGCCTGGGGCGTCAGGTAGCTGTCGGCTGTCGGCGACGGCTGCAGCGGCTCAAGCGAACGGCGCAGGGCTCCCAAGGGGTCTTCCCAGACATTGGGGGCGGGCCCGGCGGCGTGGGCAGGGTCGATCTGGTCGCGCAGGGACTGCTTGACCTTGGGATAGTCGATCAACTCGCCCATGCGCGCCGCATCGTTGGACTGCGCCGCCGACCGGATGGCGAAGAACGCCCAGTAGGGCGAGATCCCAAACCAGATGATCGCCAGCCCGACGAGGATCGACAGGGCTTTCGACAGAAATTGGCCCATGCGCGGCTCCAGCCTTAACTCACAGGCTTAACCATCGCATGGGCCGAACGTTGCAGCAAAATTCCTCCCCCAGCGGGGGAGATCAGGCCGCCATCGCCGCTTCAAGGTTCTCGGCGACCTTGTCGAGGAAGCCCTCGGTGGTCAGCCAGGCCTGCTGGTCGCCGACCAGCAGGGCCAGGTCCTTGGTCATGAAGCCGGCTTCGACGGTGGCGACGGTGGTCGTCTCCAGCAGGGTGGCGAAGCGATCCAGCTCGGCGTTACCGTCCAGCTTGGCGCGGTGCTTGAGGCCCCGGGTCCAGGCGTAGATCGAGGCGATGGAGTTGGTCGAGGTCGGCTCGCCACGCTGGTGCTGGCGATAGTGGCGGGTGACGGTGCCGTGGGCGGCCTCGGACTCGACGATCTTGCCGTCCGGGGTCATCAGCACCGAGGTCATCAGCCCCAGCGAGCCGAAGCCCTGGGCGACCACGTCGGACTGCACGTCGCCGTCGTAGTTCTTGCACGCCCAGACGAAGCCGCCGGACCACTTGATGGCCGCGGCCACCATGTCGTCGATCAGGCGGTGCTCGTAGGTCAGGTTCAGCGCCTTGAACTGCGGCGCGAATTCCTTGTCGAAGACGTCCTGGAAGATGTCCTTGAAGCGGCCGTCGTAGGCTTTCAGGATGGTGTTCTTGGTCGACAGGTAGACCGGGTACTTGCGCTGCAGGCCGAAGGCGAAGCTGGCGCGGGCGAACTCGGTGATGGAGTCGTCGAGGTTGTACATGCCCATGGCGACGCCCGCCGACGGGTATTCGAACACCTCATGCTCGATGACCGTGCCGTCCGTGCCGACGAACTTCATGGTCAGGGTGCCGGCGCTGGGCACGCGGAAGTCGGTGGCCTTGTACTGGTCGGCGAAGGCATGGCGGCCGACCACGATCGGCTGGGTCCAGCCGGGGATCAGGCGCGGGACGTTCGAGCAGATGATCGGCTCGCGGAAGACGACGCCGCCCAGGATGTTGCGGATGGTGCCGTTGGGCGACTTCCACATCTTCTTGAGCTTGAACTCCTCGACCCGGGCTTCGTCGGGGGTGATGGTCGCGCACTTGACGCCCTCGCCGTGCTTCTTGATCGGGTTGGCCGCGTCGTCGGTGACCTTGTCCTCGGTGGCGTCGCGATTCTCGATCGACAGGTCGTAGTAGTCGAGCTCGAGGTCGAGATACGGGAAGATCAGCTTGTCCTTGATGAACTTCCAGATGATGCGGGTCATTTCGTCGCCGTCGATGTCGACGACGGGGTTGGCGACTTTGATCTTGGCCATTTGAGGAGCGGTTCCTGAGTGCGCGTTGGCGGGCGCGTCGCGGGGGCTCACAGGGCCGGTCCGGAGCGCGGGTGGCGCGGGGTATAGACGTTGCGCGGCCCAGAGCAAAGGGGCGTGCAGGCCCTGCGCGCAGGGGCCGGAAATTCGCTTCGCAGGCGAAGCCCCCCTTTCAGCTGTGCCGAACCCCCTCTAAGACCGTGACATGACCTCGTCGCAGTTCGACCGGCCGTTGCGCACGCCTGCGGGCCGGGCCGTGCTTGCCCTGCTGGTGGTCGCCTTCCTGGCCCTGCTGGTGACCAACTTCACCACCTACCTGATGATCCAGCGCGCGTCGGAGACCAACGCCCAGGTCGACCGGACCTATGGCGTGCGCGGCGAGGTCAGCGAGCTGCTGGCGGCGGCGCTGGAGGCCGAGGCGGGTCAAAGGGGGTTCCTGCTCACCGGCCGGGTCGCCTACCTCAGTGTTCATGACCAGGCGGTCGAGCGCGCGCCGGCCCTGTTGCGCGACCTTGAGCGGGCGACCGCCAGCGACCCGGGGCAACAGCGCCGCGTGCGCATGCTGCGGTCCATGTTCACGGAACGCTTCGGCACCATCCGCCAGGCGCTGGATCTGTACATCGCCAAAAAGCCCGACGAGGCGCGCGCCTTCCTGGAGGAGGCCGACCGGCGCGGGGTGACCGCCAAGATCCGCGCCATTCTCAACGAACTCGACGCGGCCGAGGCGACCCGGCTTCAGCAGCGCACCGAGCGCCAGGCGCAGGAGGTCAGGCGCACGGTCTGGGTCAACATGCTGGCGGGATCGCTCATCCTGCTGGCCGCCGGCGTCAGCGTCGTGCTGATCAACCGGTACCTGGCCGAGATCCACGCCTCGCGGCGCGAGCTGGACCGGGTCAACCGGGGCCTGGAAGAGACGGTGCTGGAGCGCACCGAGGACCTGCTGAGGGCCAATGACGAGATCGCGGTGGCGCGCGACCGCGCCGAGGCCCTGCTGCGCGAGGTCAACCATCGCGTCGGCAATTCGCTGCAACTGGTCTCGTCGATGATCTCGCTGCAGTCCAAGTCGCTGAAGGACAAGTCCGCGCGCGACGCCCTCGGCGCCGCCCAGGCCCGCATCGAGGCCGTCGCCCAGGTGCACCGCCGGCTCTACACCTCCGCCCACGTCGGCCAGGTGTCGCTCGACGACTACCTGAAGGGCCTGATCGAGGAACTGCGCCATTCGCTGCCGGCGGGCTTCCACGCCAAGATCGACCTGCACGCCGATCCGATCGAGGCCGACACCGACCAGGCGGTCTCCCTTGGGGTCATCGCCGCCGAACTGGTCACCAATGCGGTGAAGTACGCCTACGGCGGAAAGCCCGGCCCGATCCGGGTGCGGCTGCTGACCGACGGCGAGGGCTACGCCATGCTGATGGTCGAGGACGACGGCGTGGGCATGGACGGCGGACCGCCCAAGGGCACCGGCCTGGGCGCCAAGATCCTGAAGTCCATGGCCGCCAGTCTGAATTCAAAGGTCGAGTACGAGCGCCGTCCCAAAGGCGTGCGCGCCATGCTGCGGTTCGAATGCGAGGACGAGACGCCCGCCTAGGCCTTGCGCCAGCGCAGCGGCTTGCCGCCGTCCCGAACCACCAGACCCTTGGCCTCCAGGTCCAGCTGCACGCCCTTCATCCACCAGCCCGCCTTCATCTCGGGGTGGCATTCGCTGAGCGCCGCCTTCATGGCCGCCAGCATCTCCGCCTGGGTCAGGCCCGGGCCCGAGCCGGGCAGGAAGCCCAGCATGGCCTCGCGGGCAATCCGGTAGTTCGCCGCGTCGAGCCTGTAGACCTTGCCCGGATGATTGACGTTCTCAACCTCGATGGTCTCGCGCGCCATCAGCGAACCTCCACGATTTCCACTTCGGCGCCGGCCACCGCGACCTCGTCGCCGACTTCCTTGCCCAGGAGGGCGCGGGCCAGAGGCGAGACGTAAGACACCGACCCCTTGGCCGGATCGGCCTCGTCCTCGCCGACGATGCGAAACACCTGTCGGCGTCCATCTTCGCGGTCGATGACCACCGTCGAGCCGAACAGCACCCGGCCGGGATCGGCCTCGGGTTCGGTCAGCTGGGCCGAGGCGCGGCGCTGGGACCAGTAGCGCAGGTCCCGCGTGGCGCGGGCCATGGCGGTGCGGTCGCCGTCCTCCACGCCGCCGGCGGCCTGGGCGGCGCCATAGGCCTCGCGCGCCGCCGCCAGCGCCGCCTCGATGGCGTCCAGACCCTTGCGGGTGACGAGGTTCGGGTGCTCCGAGATCGGGCGATCCACCAGGTCGGCGGCGGTGGCCTCGAGATCGGTTTCCTTGGTGAAGGCGACGGACATGATCCCGATATAGGGGCGCGAGCGGCCTAGCGCACCACGCTGTCGCGTCCCGGCTGGGGTTCGCTGGGCTGCTCCAGCGAAAAGTCGCCGGTCCTGACCGGCCCAGCCCGCTCGTAGGTCGAGATGACCACGCCGGTCGCCGACGAGACGGATTTGGCCAAGTTGAAGCCGCTGGCCAGCGCGCGGCCGTCGAACAGGCGCTTGCCCGGTCCCAGCACCACCGGGAAGGTCAGGGTGCGGATCTCGTCCACGACGTCCGCCGCCAGCAGCTGGTGCACGAGCTCGGTCGAGCCCTGGGTGACCAGCAGGCGATCGCTGCCGTCGCCTTTCAAGCGACGTACGCCTTCGATGACATCCTCGCCCAGCCCATGGCTGCCCTCCCAGTCGAGGCTCTCGGGGCGGTGGGTGGCGACATATTTGGAGACGCCGCGGAAGACCTCCGCCAGGGCGTGATCGGGGTGGTCGGCCGGGACGAAGGGCCAATGGGCGGCGAAGATGTCGTACGTCTTGCGCCCCAGCAGCAGGTCGAAGGGCTCGTTCATGAAGTCGCCGACCGCGGCGCCCACCGTCTCGTCGAAATAGGGCGCGACCCAGCCGCCGTAGCGGAAGCCGCCCGCCGTGTCCTCCTCGGGACCGCCGGGGGCCTGCATGACTCCATCGATACTGATGAAGGCGGCGACGATCAGCTTGCGCATGGGGGGCTCCTTTGAATGCGTTCTCTCAGGGACGACGAACGAGGCGGCTCCAATTCGACCGGGCCGGGGAAATCACCTGCGAAACGCTCCGGCTGGGTAATTCGGTGACAGTGTACTAATTCCCCCTCCACACTGCCTGCCGCCGCATTCCGCGGGGGCTGGAATTAGTACACTGTCACCGAATTACATGTCCGATCCCAAGCCGCCCGCCGTCATCCTCATGGACCCCCAGCTGGCCGAGAACATCGGCGCGGCCGCGCGCGCCATGGCCAATTTCGGGCTCAGCGACCTTCGCATCGTGCGGCCGCGGGACGGCTGGCCGCTGGAGAAGGCTTGGGTGTCGGCGTCGGGGGCCGACTGGCCTTTGGACAACGCGCGCATCTGCACCACCGTCGACGAGGCGGTCAGCGACCTGCAGCTGATCTTCGCCGCCACCGCCCGGCCGCGAGAAACCCAGCTGCCGATCTACACGCCCCGCCAGGCCATGCCGGAGTTGCGCAAGGCGTCGGGCGAGGGGCTGGCCTGCGCCATCATGTTCGGCCCCGAGCGCGCCGGCCTGGAGACGTCGGACATCGCCCTGACCCACGGGATCATCACCGTGCCGGTGGACGAGCGGTTCAAGTCCCTGAACCTGGCCCAGACCGTGGCGGTGTGCTGCTACGAATGGCGGACCCAACTGCTCGACGCTCCGCGCGAAGCCTTCCATCATAACATCGATCCACCGGTGACCGGCGAAGCCATGATCGGTCTCTACGAACAACTGGAGGCCGAGCTCGACGACGCCGGCTTCTTCCATCCGCCCGAGAAGAAGCCGTCCATGCAACGCAACCTGCGCATCGCGCTCGGCCGCGCCCGCTTCACCGACCAGGAGCTGCGCACCTTCCGCGGCGTCGTGACGGCCCTGTCGCAAGGTCGGGGCCGGGTGCTGGCCAAGCGGGCGGCCGCCCTTGCGGCGGAACAGGCGGCCAAGCAAAAAGACTAGGCCATTCCCGGAGGGACCGATGCGGCTGCTCCTGATCGTCATTCTGGTCCTGCTGGCCGGCCTCGCGCCCGCCTCGGCCCAGGCGCCCGAACCCGAACCGCTGGTCGCCTACATCGGCGCCGATGTCCTGGATGTGCGCACCGGCGTGATGAACCGCGACCAGGTCATCCTGGTGCGCGGCGAGCGGATCGAGGCGCTCATGCCGCCGGGCGCCCGGGCCAAGCTGCCAGACGGCACGAAGGTCGTGGACGTGAAGGGGCTGTTCGCGACCCCGGGCCTCATCGACACCCACCAGCACGTGGCCATGTGGCACGACCGGCCGATGTCGGAAGCCTATCTGCGCCGCGAGATCTACTCGGGCGTCACCGCCATTCGCGACATGGGCGGGGACGCCCGCCTGCTGGCCTATCTGCAGCGGGCCTCTTCGGTCGCCGAGATCGCCGCGCCGGAGATCGACTATTCGGCCATGGTCGCGGGGCCCACCCACTTCGCCGACCACCGCCTGGGGCCCCTGACGCGGGGAACCCGGCCGCCGGGCGAGGTTCCGTGGTTGCGCGCAATCGAGGCATCCACCGATCTTCGACAGGTCATGGCCGAGGCGCGCGGGACCGGCGCCAGTGCGATCAAGATCTACACCGACCTGTCGCCGGATCTGGTCCGCGCGGCCACCGCCGAAGCGCACCGGCAGGGTCTGAAGGTCTGGGCTCACGGGATCGTCTTCCCGCAGCGGCCCGCCGACCTGGTGCGCTCCGGCGTCGATACCGTCAGCCACGTCTGCATGCTGGCCTACGAGGCCTCGCGCGAGGTACCCCAGCACTACGCCTGGCCGCGCACGCCGGTCATCGAGAGCGCCGACACCAACCCGGCCATGGCGGCCCTGTTCCAGGAGATGGCCCGGCGCGGGATCGTTCTGGACGCGACCCTCTTCGTCTACGACGAGATCGAACGCCGCCGCGCCGAGGCGGAAGACCCCGCCTACGCCCCGCCCACCTATTGCAGCCTGGGCCTGTCCATCCGCCTGACCGCCCTGGCCCATCGCGCCGGCGTTCCGGTCTCGACCGGCACCGACGCCTATGTGCCGGCCAGCAGCGCCTGGCCCGCCGTGTTCAACGAGCTGGACCTGCTGGGCCGCGCCGGCTTCACGCCGCTTGAGGCGATCCGGGCCGCCACCCTCAACGGCGCCCGGGCCCTGGGGCGTGACGACCTGGGGGCGATCGAGCCCGGCAAGCTGGCCAATATCGCCTTCTTCAGCCGCGATCCGCTGCAGGGCGGCGAGGCCTTCCGGTCCGTGGTGCTGACGGTCAAGCGCGGCCACGACTACCGCCGCGCCGACTATGCGCCGGTCCGCGCCGAGGAGCTCACCGAGGGCTGGGACGGCAGGACCCGGACGCGCTAGGCCTGCCTCGGGAAGGTTCGGCCATGACAGGGATTTAACCCTCGCGCGGTTGGAAAGCCGCGCGGCTCACCCTACAAGGACGCCTTCGTTTGAGGGGCGATCGAATGGACTCCAACCAGCTCAAGGCCTTCGTTCACGGCATGTGGCGCGACGAGATCGTGCCCGAGCTGGTCGAGTACGTGAAAATCCCCAACAAGAGCCCGCACTTCGACCCGAAGTGGGCCGAGCACGGCTACATGGACCAGGCCGTCGCCCACATGGAGCGCTGGGCGCGGGCCAAGCTGGACAAGCTGCCGGGCGCAACGCTGGACGTCGTGCGCCTCGAGGGCCGCACGCCCCTGATCTACATCGAGATCCCGGGGCAGGGGTCCGACACCGTCCTGCTCTACGGCCACCTCGACAAGCAGCCCGAGATGAGCGGCTGGGACGAGGGGCTGGGGCCGTGGATTCCGGTCCTGAACGACGACAAGCTCTATGGCCGCGGCGGCGCCGACGACGGATACGCCATCTATGGATCGCTGTGCGCCGTGCTGGCGCTGGCCGAACAGGGCATCGCCCATTCGCGCTGCGTGGTGCTGATCGAGGCCTGCGAGGAGAGCGGCTCCTATGACCTGCCGGCCTATGTCGAGCACCTGAAGCCTCGCATCGGCAAGCCTTCGCTGGTGGTCTGCCTCGATAGCGGTTGCGGCAACTACGACCAGCTTTGGCTGACGACCTCCCTGCGCGGCCTGATGGGCGGCGTGCTTAAGGTCCAGGTACTGGAGGAAGGCGTCCACTCCGGCGACGCCTCGGGCGTGGTGCCGTCCAGTTTCCGCATCGCGCGCCAGCTGATCTCGCGCATCGAGGACGAGGCGACCGGCAAGGTCCTGATCAAGGAAGCCTACGCCGACATCCCCGCCGAGCGCGTGGAGCAGGCGAAGCAGGTCGCCGAGATCCTGGGCGATGAGGTCTATTCCAAGTTTCCCTGGGCCGGTTCCACCAAGCCCGTGGTCGACGACCTTGGCGAACTGGTCCTGAACCGCACCTGGAGGCCCCAGCTGGCGGTGGTCGGGGCCGACGGCCTGACGCCGACCGCCAACGCCGGCAACGTGCTGCGGCCCTTCACGGCGCTGAAGCTCTCGCTGCGCCTGCCCGCCGGGGTCGACGCGGCGGCGGCGGAGAACGCGGTGAAGGCCGCGCTCACCACCAACATCCCCTACAACGCCGAGGTCAGCTTCGACGCCGAGCAGACCAGCACCGGCTGGAACGCCCCGGCGCTGGCGCCCTGGCTCGCGGACTCGGTCCAGCGCGCTTCCCAAACCGCCTTCGGCCGCCCGGCCGTCTACATGGGCGAGGGCGGCACCATCCCGTTCATGACCATGCTGGGCGACCTGTTCCCCGAGGCGCAGTTCCTGATCACCGGCGTGCTGGGCCCGCACTCCAACGCGCACGGGCCGAACGAATTCCTGCACATCCCCACCGGCGAAAAGGTCACCCAGACCGTCGCCATGGTGCTGGCCGATCACTTCACCCAGCAGGGATGACGAAGCGCCGCGGCGCGGTTAAAGGCTGGTCCCGCACAGGGAGCCGAATCCATGAAGACCCGCGCCGCCGTCGCCTTTGAGGCCAAGAAGCCGCTTGAGATCGTCGAGGTCGACCTGGAAGGTCCCCGCGCCGGCGAGGTGCTGGTCGAGATCAAGGCCACGGGCGTCTGTCACACCGACGCCTACACCCTGGACGGGCTCGATTCCGAAGGCATCTTCCCCTCGATCCTGGGCCACGAGGGCGCGGGCATCGTGCGCGAGCTGGGCGCCGGGGTGACTTTGTTGGTTTTTGTTTAGGAGTTCATCGAGAGCGACACGCCCGAAGGCCGGCGAGGGA
>CAZRKY010000064.1:0-13575 GCA_964600375.1 uncultured Caulobacteraceae bacterium
GGTCCCTCGACGACTTTGATCTCGTGCTTCTCAAAGGTCTGGAGGCGGGTGCGTTTGACGAAACGCTCTTGGCGTCTGCGGCGAAAGACTTGGACGCGTCGTTCAAGGCACAGGACGTCGAAGGGTCGTTCTCCCGAGGGTGGGATCTCTTTCATGAATCCTTTGATCTCAACGGGGACGAGGTGGTTGAGACTCTACGAAAGGAGTTTCCGCGCGCGGCACCCCATATCAGCCCAGGAAATCTGGATGGCACCGTCCGATTGATGAAGGAACTGGAGCGTCCTGACGTCGCGGCCGAATTGATTGCGATCTATGTGAACGCTCACGCGAACAATCGGAAACGGTTCGACCTTTCGGACTACGCGTTCTCTGATGAGGTGACAGACCCCGATGTCATTCAGGCATTCAACGACAAGCTAAAGACTTTTCCCGACGACCGAGATCCGGGCGCTGTCCTCGTGAGCATTGCCAAGAGGAGCGGTTGGAACCCGGAGGACGTGCACCTTCTCTCAAATCAAACCAAAGATGACTTCGTGCGGATTTTCAAGGGTCTGCGCGGCACCGATCTCTCGCGTGCAATCAAAGCTGCGCTTAGGTTTGGTCGGATGGGTGAGCCCGTAGAACGAGAAATCGGCAGGAGAGCGAGCGAGGCCCTCCAAGAAATCTCGAAGGAAGGTCTGATCAACCAGCTTCGGGTTCGTCGTTACTTGGGCTAGCCGACCCCGCGAGTTGCCCTCACTCTCGCCACTCAAACTCCACCAGATACACCCGCTCCCCCGGCCCGTGCTTCGCAGTCTTCAGCAGGTCCACCACCCCCGCAAACCCGCCCCGCCGCGCCAGCTCCGGGGTGATGTCGGCCAGGCTGATCTCGCTCAGGCCGGTGACGTGGATGGCGCCCGGGCCGAGCGCGTAGCGGCCGCCGACCTTTACGTGCGGCCTCTCCCAGACGCGGACGCTGCAGGTGATCTCGCCGCGCATGATCGGCTCGCGCAGGCGTCGGGTGAAGTGCAGGCGCGGACCTAGCGGCCGGCGGCTTGGTCGGCCAGACACTCCGGCGTTTCGGGGAACACCGCCAGGAGGCCGCGCCGCGCGAGGACTTCGGTGGTGACGGTCGGGTCGGGATGGCTGTCCCACCAGGCCACGAGCGCGTCGATCCTGTCGGGCCGGAAGGTGTCCTTGGCGATGTAGTCCGACTTGCGAATGCAGGCGTAGGGCGGGGGCTGGTCGATCAGCACCTGGACCTCCAGAAACAGCAGGTACTTGGTGCAGAGCTGAGCGTCGTCGCGGCATTGGGCCCTCAGCCAGTCCTGGCTGGAGACCTCCGGCGCGTCAGCCTTCGCCGCCGCCGCCAGGGCGAGGAATGCGATGACGGGGACAAGGGGAATCGCCTTCTTCATCCAGAGTCCTCCCGCCCCCTGAATAGCACAGCTCGGAATTCGGGGACCGGATACCTATTCCCGAATTCTCCTTGAGGTCCGCGCCACGCGCGAAGCCCGCCTTACTTCTCTTGGTGGATCACCGCGCTCGGGGAGAGGCCTGTCAAGGATTTACGGCTGCGCCGCGCCTTCGGCGTCCTTGACAGGCCTCTCCCCGAGCGCACCCTCGCCTGCGAGTGAAAAATGGGCGGAAGGCGCCGAGCGGCCATGCTGGACAACGAGATCATCGCCCACTGGGGGCGCGACAACCTCGTGCGCTGGAATCCCGTCCTTCTCGACCAAGTGAACTTGCCGGACTCGTCCAAGGCGTTTCTGGCTGAAGTGGGCCTTCCGAATGTTCCGCGTTTCATCGGCACCCTCGATCTCAGCTGGGACCTGAAACTGCCTTGGGCGTGGGACGAAGATGACCGCCGTGTATTGGGCCGACACTGGGGGCATCCCCTTCTCTTGGACGAAGCCGCAAACGGAGCCGTCATTTTCGCCCGCTCTCCCGCCGACCAGCATTTCGAAGCCCGCGACGAGTGCATTTTCAACACTTCGGTCGAGCGGTTCGCAGCGTGCCTTACCCTCTACGATGTGTTCTGTGCGTCAGGAACGTTCGTGGACATCACCGAGGAGCAGCGCGCCATTCAGGACTTCTGGGATCGGATCGCCCCAGTCGATCCTAGCGTAATGGCAATGGTGCACAGCCGGTGGCCCGACAAGGTCTTCGAGATGTGCCTTGAAGCGGGAGGGCCTGAGGCCTTGAAGTCCTACCTGCTCGGGATTGACGAGGCGTGGCAAAGAAGCCGCCTGAAATGACTGGCCTCACCCCCACCACTCGAACTCCGCCAGATAGACCCGCTGCCCCGGCCCACCTTTCGCGGTCTCCAGCAGGCCGACGCTAGCGCCCGCGGTCCAGCGCCTCCAGAGCTGCGGCTAGTTGAACATCGGAATTCGAGGACAGGATACCTACTCTCCAGTTCTCCATGGGGCCCGCGCCGCGCGCGGAGCCCCCCTCCTTCTCTCGGTGGATTGCCGCTCCGGCTGGGAGGCGTGTCAAGGTCGCAGCCGCTTCGCGGTCGCCCCGGATCGAGTCCGGGGCGAGCCTTGACACGCCTCCCAGCCGGAGCACCCTCGCCGGCAAGAGAATAAGGGGCGGGACCGCCGTCGGGGCGGCGGCGGCCTGGGCGAGGGGCGAGCGGGCATGACCACCCAGGACCAGATCGACGCCTACATTGACGCCCAGCCCGGGCCCAGGCGCGACGACCTGCGCGCCCTGCACCAGCTGGCGCTGCGCCTCGCGCCGGACGCGCGGCTGTGGTTCCTCGACGGCCGCGACGAGACCGGCAAGGTCGTGTCGAACCCGAACATCGGCTACGGCGCCCTGGCCCTGCCGCTGGCCGGCGGCCGGACGCGGGACTTCTACCGCGTCGGTCTCAGCGCCAACACGACCGGCGTTTCCGTCTACATCATGGGTGTCGAGGACAGGACCTACCTGGCCCGGACCTTCGGCCCGACGCTGGGGCGGGCCAGCGTCACGGGATACTGCATCAAGTTCAGGCGCCTCGCGGACGTCGACCTGGGGACGCTGGAAGCGGCCATGCGGTTCGGGCTCTCCGACCGGGGGTGAGGGGGGCCGCGGCCCTAAACACCCTTCCAATATCCGTCATCCCAGGGCGGAGCAGGCGCAGCCTGCGCAGACCCTGGGATCCAGCAGCTCCAACGGCGAAGCCGGGCGGACCCGGCCCCCCTGCACCCGCTTCGAGGTCTTCGCTGCTGGGTCCTCGGGTCTGCGGTCGCTCCGCTCCCTTCGCCCGAGGATGACGGGGGAAGGGGAACGGCGGCGCGGCCCCCTTGCGCGCGACCCCCGGATCAACGGACGCTTTTGCTCCGCCGCCCGATCCCGCCCGCCGACCTTCGGCGCTGAACCGGCGGGGCAGATTGGCCGGTCTCCCTGTTCCGGGGGCGTCGCTCCCTGTTCAGGGCGTCACGGTCTCCCTGTTCCGGGGCGGGTTGTGGCCCGGGCCGGGACGGCAAGGCGCTGGTTTTGAAGGCGATTTTCGAGGGGCGCGGGCGCCGCTCCCTGTTTCGGGGGGCGCCATAACAGGGAGGAACAGGGAGATAACAGGGAGAAACAGGGAGAAAACAGGGAGGAACAGGGAGGATCGGCCGGGCGCGGGGCCGCGCCGCGCGATACCCGCCCTTAACCCGGCGGCCGGCTTCATGGCGCTTCGTCCCACGCGCCCGCCCGGCGCGGCGCAGCAGAGGAACACCGGCATGGCCCGCGCCCCGCGCCTCTCGAACCCCACCGTCCGGCGCGCCGCCCTGGTGCTCGGCGCCCTGGCGGCCTGCGGCCTCGCCGCCGGCGCGGCCGAGGCGCGCAAGGCGGGGCCGGTGGTGGTGCGCCAGGTGGTGCGGATGGCGCTGGGGCCCAACCGGGGCGTGGCGCTGCAGGACGGGATCAATGTGACGGCGGCGGAATCGACGCTGTGGGCGCGGCCGGGCTCGAACTTCTGGCAGCTGCAGCCCTCGCACGGGACCGAGCTGGCGGTCGACGGGGTGACCACGCGGCGCGGGGCGGCGGGGTGCCGGGCCGCCCGGTGGGGATCGCCCCAGGCCTCCTCGCCGCTGCGGGCCGGGACCTTCCATTGCGTGAAGACCTGGCTGGGCGACTACGGCGAGGTGAAGATCGAGCAGGTCACCCCGGCCCAGGTGGTGATCAGTTACACCCTGTGGCGCGGCGCCTGAGGGCGGGGGCGAGACCCCGCCTCAGTCCCCGGTCTCCCACTGGAACACCTCGTCCAGCGGCTTGCCGAAGACCTCGGCGATGCGGAAGGCGGCCTCCAGCGAGGGGGAGTACTTGCCGGCTTCGATGGCGGCGATGGTCTGGCGGGTGACGCCGATGCGGTCGCCCAGCTCGGCCTGGCTCATCTCGCCGCCCAGGAAGCGCAGGGTGCGGATCTGGTTGGTGATCTTGCCGGGTGGCGGGGTCGAGGTCATGCGGCGCCCCGCCGGTAGAGCCAGATCTGCACCATCGACTGCACGCCCAGGGACAGGACGATGGCGAACAGGGCGGGGTTGGCGACTTCCCAGCCGACGGTGCGGGTGAGGGGCAGGACCACGCCGACCAGCATCATGGAGATGAGCAGGAGCCAGAACGCGGCCTGGGTGGAACGGCGCTCGATGTCGCGGTCGCGCTCGTCGGGCTTCTGGCGCGGGCGCAGGAGGAGGTAGCCCAGGCCGACGATGGTGGCGTGGCCGAGCGCCGCGGCGCCGTACAGCCAGACCTGGCTCAGCCCCTCCAGCGTGCCCGCCGGCGGCGGCGGGTTCAGGTGGGAGACGACGAAATAGGGGGTGTAGCAGACCGCCATGGAGATCAGCGTCAGCCAGGCGATTTTCTCACGGTAGGGCATGATGGTTTTACCTCGGGTTCGGTTTGTTGGGCATGATGTAAAAGAAACCGAACATGGTGTCAATCAGGAATAACGTCGTGAGGATTGCGTCCAGTCCCGCCCCCAAACTTCGTCACCCCCGGCTTGTCCCGGGGGTCCAGTCGTCAGTCGCAGCAGGGTTGGGGGAGGGGCGTTACGCGTGGATCAAACGTCGTCCGTATCGCGGGCGGAACCCTGGACCCCCGGGACAAGCCCGGGGGATGAAGGCGCGGTCCCAAGCCATCACACCCCGCCCCCCTTGCGCGCGTTCGCATCCAGGTTCGCTGCGGTGAAGCCGCGTTTCAGGGCCGGGTCGGGGCGGGGGTCGGGGCTGGGGTTGGCCGCCTTCGCCGGCCGGTCGCGGCTGATGCGCACGAAGCGCGAGCGGCAGCCGGCGCAGCGGATCTTGCCGGCGACGGTGACCAGGCGCTTGCCCATGGCGGCCTTCAGCCGGCCCTTCAGCAGGTCGGGCGGCCAGGTGGTGCGGCGGTGGCAGGAGACGCACTCCAGCGCCAGCGTCACCCTGGCCTCGATCAGCTCCCAGACGCGGACCTGGCCCAGGTTGTCGGCGATCTTCCACGGCGGGTCGTGCTCGGACATGGGCATGGCGGGCCCGCCGGGGCTAGGGCCGATGGGGTGGAACGCGTCCGCCCAGGCCCAGCGCCCGCTCGGCCAGGTCCAGCGCCGCCAGCAAGGCGTTCAGCGCCTCGCGCTCGGGGGACAGCGGCCCGAACACGGCGGTCAGGTCGGGGGTGCGGCGGCGGCACTCGCGCATGGCGTCAAAGGCGCGATCGAGGCTTTCGGTGACCATGGCGGGGCTCCTGATGTTCGCCATATGTTCTCATCGAGCCGGGGGGAGTCAACGGGGGATCGGCGCGGCGCTGGGGATGGACCGGCGCAGGCTGTGGACCGGGGTCTAGCCGCCGTGGGTCGCGCGCCAGGCGACGTAGGCCGCCACGATCAGGATGAGGCCGGCGAACAGGGTCCGGCCCAGCTTCGCCCGGTCGCCGAGGCGCCGCGCGAGGGGCAGGCCCGCGACCGTGCCGATCCCGCCGCCGACCACGAGGGCGGCGACCAGGGCCCAGTCGACCAGGCCCGACAGCGCGTAGTTGGCGGCGGTGGCGGCGCCGAACAGGGCGACGCTGACCAGGGACGAAGCCTGGGCGTGTTTGAGCGTCATGCCGGTCGCGGCCATCAGGCCCGGCACGATCAGGAAGCCGCCGCCGATGCCGAAGAAGCCGGCCGCCAGGCCCGCGGCCAGGCCCGTGGGCGCCAGCTTCAGGGTCAGGCGCCAGTCGAGGGTGACCGAGGGATCGCCCTCGCCCTTCTGGGGCCGCAACATCGAGAGCGCGATGACGGCCATGGCGGCCGCGAACCAGATCAACAGGCTGGCGCCGTCGATCTGCTTGGCGATGGTCGAACCGACCAGGGTCCCGGTCAGGCCCGCGCCGGCGAAGACGAAGGCGCAGGGCCACTTCACGCTGCCTGCCCGCGCGTGGCCGACGAGGCCCGAGACGGCGTTGGCCGCCACCCCCGCGGCCGAGGTGCCGATGGCCACGTGTGCATCGCGCACGCCGACGACATAGAGCAGCAGCGGCGCGGCCAGCACCGACCCGCCGCCGCCGAAGACTGTGAGGAACAGCCCGATGACGACGCCGGAGAGGGCCGCCAGGGTCAGGGTCATGAGCGCAAGGTCAGGCACGCCTACGTACATATTCGGTATTGCTAATGTAACAAGGGGTCATACATCGGAGGCGATCAGGGAGCCCAAAGATGGAACCGCACGTCCAGGCCTTCTTCGACAAGGCCACCCATACCGTCACCTATCTGGTCTCCGACCCGGCGACCCGGGCGGCGGCGATCATCGACCCGGTGCTGGACTTCGATCCGGCCGCGGCCCGCACCTCCACCGGTTCCGCCGACGCGGTGCTGAAGGCGGTCAGGGCCCACAACCTCGACCTGAAGTGGGTGCTGGAGACCCACGCCCACGCCGATCACCTGTCCGCGGCCGATCACATCCACCAGCAGACGGGCGTCCCGGTCGTCATCGGCGAGCACATCAGGACCGTGCAGCAGACCTTCGCCCCGCTCTTCCAGGCCGATGACGTCCGCCCCGACGGCTCAGCCTTCGGCCGCCTCGTCGCCGACGGCGAGGCCCTGCCCCTGGGCGCGCTGACCATCACGGTGATGCACACGCCCGGCCATACGCCGGCCTGCGTCAGCTACCGCATCGTCGACGCTGTCTTCGTCGGCGACACCCTCTTCATGCCCGACTACGGCACGGCGCGGGCCGACTTCCCCGGCGGCGACGCCGCCGCGCTCTACGCCTCGATCCGCCGGCTGCTGGCGCTGCCCGGCGAGACGCGCGTCTTCGTGGGCCACGACTATCTGCCCAGCCACGGACGGCACATCTTCGCCTGGGAGACTACGGTGGCTGACGAGCGGGCGGAGAACATCCACGTCCATGACGGCATCGACGAAGCCGCCTTCGTGACCATGCGCAAGGCCCGTGACGCGACCCTGGGGGCGCCCGCGCTGATCCTGCCGTCGCTGCAGGTCAACATCCGCGCCGGCGCCTTGCCGCCGCCCGCCCCGGACGGCCGGCGCTACCTCCGGACGCCGCTCAACCTGCTCTAGGGCGCGGCCTTGGCGACCTCGTGGTAGCCGCTGGCCTGGCTGTAGAGGGTCGAGACCGTCTGGCGGCCGTCGGGATGGAAGCTGGTCAGCTCCACGCCGACGAAGCTCTCGGCCCAGTCCGGGTGCTCCTTCATGAAGGCCGCGAGGATGCGCCGGTTCTCCGCCTTGATCTCCCGCTCGCCGCCCCAGACCGAAGTCCAGCGCTGCAACTTGATCCAGGCCTTCCCGTCCAGCGAGGCCATGACCGCGTCCTGCACGCCGTAGGTGGTCCGTCCGCTGGTCCAGAAGATCGGCAACTCGCCGGGCTCCAGCAGGGTGGCGTCCCAGCCGCGGATTTCATCCTCGATCTCGCTGCGCAGGGGCAGGGCGAAATAGTCGCCGCGTCCGGCCAGGGTGCGGGCGGCGCGGTAGAGCAGCCAGGCGCTCATCGGGTGGTTCTTGCCCCGCTGGTCACGGGCCATGGCGTAGACTTCCGCAGCGCCCAGCCGGCCGACGGCGATGTTGCGCACGTCGATGGCGTACACCGCCCAGCGGCCGTCCTTGAGGCGCAGCCAGCTGGTGAAGCCCCAGGTTTCGCCGTTGACCTCGGCCTCGATGGCGACGTGGGCCTGGCGGGGGAAAGCGTCGATGGCGACGTAGGCTTCGGGCAGGCCGTCGGGCCCTTCGCAGGAGGTGGTCTCCTCGGGCGGCTGGCCGACCAGGTCCAGCACGTAGGTTCGGGTGACGCGCGGAGGCCCGTAGGCTCCAACGCCACGGACGAAGTCCAGCGACTTGCCGAAAGCCTCGCGGCCGACGGAGGCCTGGATTTCCGGGGCCAGCAGCTCGAACGCGGAGTCCATCTGGCCGGCGGTCAGGCGCTCGAAGAGCGTGGTGGAAAGGCCCTCGACCGCGGCCCGCTCGTCCGGCCGGATGGCCGAGCTGGTGCGGCAGTCGATGGAAAAGGTGGTGGTTGACGCGGGCCTGGGCGGCGCGGTCGCCGGCGAAGACGGCGCGGCGGCGACGGCCGCGCCGGACGCGCCCAGCACGATGGCCGCGACAGCGGTGAACAGAACTCGAAACATCAGGCGGCCCCCCAAAGGCGTGCGTCGATGACCCATAACGGCTGTTGCCCCCGCCGCACAGCCGGCGCAATCGCGCACTCGGACTGGGCGATTTCCGGCGCCGCGTCCCGCGGCTTGCGCCTATACTGGTTCCATCGCCTCGGGGGAGCGCCGTACCATGCAGCCTGACGTCCTGGCCTTCTTCCACAGCCCGACCAATACGGTCACCTATCTGGTGTGGGATGCGGCCTCGAAGGCGGCGGTGGTGATCGATCCGGTCCTCGATTTTGATTCCGCCTCGGCCAAGGTCTCCACCGACAGCGTCCACCGGGTGCTGACCGCGGCCCGGGACCGGGGCTTGAAGATCGAGTGGGTGCTGGAGACCCATGCCCATGCCGATCACATCTCGGCCGCAGACCACATTCGCAAGCTGACCGGAACGCCTGTGGCGATCGGAACCGGCATCGTCCAGGTGCAGAAGACCTTTGGACCGATCCTGGGGATCGACGACCTGAAGGCCGACGGATCGGACTTCGACCGGCTGCTCGCCGACGGCGAGACCATTCCGCTGGGGAGCCTCAAGATCGAGGTGCTGCATACACCGGGCCATACGCCGGCCTGTGTGAGCTACCGGGTCGGCGGAACGGTATTCGTCGGCGACACCCTGTTCATGCCTGACTTCGGCACTGCACGATCGGATTTTCCCGGAGGCGACGCGCGCACCCTTTTCCGTTCGATCCAGCGGCTGCTGGCCCTGCCGCCCGAGACCCGCGTCTTCGTAGGGCACGACTACCTGCCCAAGGACGGGCGCAAGGAGTTCGCCTGGTCGACCACGGTGGCGGCCGAGCGCGACGGCAACATCCACGTCGGCGGCGGCAAGGACGAAGAGACCTTTGTGAGCATGCGCCAGGCGCGCGACGCCACGCTGCCGACCCCGGCCCTTCTCTTGGTCGCGCTGCAGGTGAACGTGAAGGCCGGCGCCTTGCCGAACGCCGACCGGGCGGGTCGGCGTTTTCTCAGGATGCCGATCAACGCCCTGAGCTGAAGCGCGATAGGCAGCAATCGCCGCCGGGCGCGGCAATTTCGGCCGTCAGGCCGAACAAGCGACTCCCGACCCGGATGGTGCAAACCCTTTCCTCGCAGGGCGTGGAGCGAACGCAGCGGCCTCGGCCCAACGCTTGCAGCGAGCGGACCGAATAAGCCCGGCGCAGCAGGCGCTCCCAGACCTTCAGGCAGCCATGCGCCCCGCCGAGCTCCTCGCCCTTGCCGCCACCGCGGCCCGGACCAAGCCCGTCCAGACGCCCGCCACGGGCGACGCTGACGCCTTCTCGCGCGCCCTGGACACCCAACTTCGCCAACCCGCGCCGGAAGACGGCCCATGCGGCACGACCGGCGCAGTCACGACCGCCGAGGCTGACGCTGCGGACGGGGCCACCCCACGCCAGACTCCCGTCCGCGGGGAGGGAGGGATGGGCAGTCTCGGTCTCGAGCATCACCTCGCCCAGCTGGAAAATCGCGCCGCACGCACCGAATGGCGGGCCTTCCTTCAGGAGCTGCGCGACGCAGGCCTCCTCGGCAGCTCGCGCTGGGAAGCCCCATTCAGGCCGGTCGGCCAGACCGGCAAGTCAACGGCCACGGACCTGGTTGCGGGCGACTCCACCGCCTCTCCCAAGCCGGGACCGCAGACCGCCACGCCTTTTGGCGAAGCGCTCGACGTCTTGGGCGCCGCGATCCAGGCCGCCATCGCCGACCCCGCGGCGAACCCCGCCGCGCCCGGGCAACTGCCCGTCGCGGTGCAGTCGGCGCTGGACGCCGCCGCAGCCCTGGCGCCGCCCGCCATCCAGGCGCGCATGGCCGCCTTCACCTCAAAATTGGCCGAGGGCCTCGCCGCCGCGATGGCCGAAGCGTCCGGCGAAACGCCAGCGACCACCACCGCCGAAACCGGAAAGTCAGTCCAGGGCTTCGAGTCTCCGGTCGCCCAGGCGATCCTGGCTGCGGTCAGCGGGGCGGGCGAGGGCGCCGACCTATCGGCCCTGCGCGCGCTCCAGGACAAGGTTGCGGCGGCCAGAGCGCAAGCCACGGCGTCCGCGCCCGCAGCGGACACTCCAGACGCCGATTCGACGACGGCCACGCCTGCAGATGCAGCGCCTGCCATCAAGGCAAAGGTCGCCGATGCGTCGGCGCAGGTCTCCGCAGGCGACGCGGCGGCTCCGGAGCCAGTCGCCACGCAGGCCGCCCGCACCGCCGAGGCGGACGTCACACCGAGCCGCGCCGAACTGGCGTCGCCGACCACGCCGGCTTCGTCGGCCCCCGCCGCCGAGACGCATGCCGCCACCCTGGTCGCCACGCGCGGCGCTCCAGAGCTGGTCGCCCAGATGGCCGCGGTCATCTCACGCAAGCTCGAAGGCCGCGTCACCCGCTTCAACATGGAGCTGAACCCGGCCGAGATGGGGCGGGTGGATGTACGGCTCAACATCGACAAGGACGGCCGCGTGGCCGCCCAGATGAGCTTCGACAACCCCGCAGCGGCCGCTGATATGCGCGGCAAGGCCGACGAACTGCGTCGCCAGCTGGAGCTTTCCGGCTTCAACGTCGCCAGCGAAGACCTGACCTTCTCCGATCGGGGGGCCGGTCAAGAGTTCCAGCGTCGCGACCAGGCGCTCGCCGATCCCGACATCTCTCGCGCCCGCGCCTTCCGCGAGGCTGACCGCAACGCGCGCCTGGCCGAAGACGCCGGACGCCTATCCAGCCGCGCCACGCTCGGCCTGGACATGAGGGTCTGACACCATGGCCGGCATCAGCTCCATCGGCGCGGCCCAGTCCGCGGTCGTCAGCGGGACCAAGGGTCTTGCCCAGAACTACGAGACCTTCCTGTCGCTGCTCACCGCGCAGCTGAAAAACCAGGATCCGACCTCGCCGGTCGATTCCAACGCCTTCACAGCCCAGCTGGTGCAGATGTCCGGCGTTGAGCAACAGCTGCTGACCAACCAGCTGCTGACTTCTCTGGTCGGCCAGAACGAGGGCGGCATGGCCTCGGGCGTGTCCTACATCGGCAAGACCATCACCGCTTCGTGGGCGGCGACCGAGCTCGAGGACGGCAAGGCCAACTGGAGCTACGAGCTGGCGAGCGACGCGGCCGATGTGCAGCTCGAGATCGTCGACGCCTCGGGCAAGACCGTCTGGAAGGGCCCGGCGCCCGATCGCACCACCGGCATCCATGACTTCGTGTGGGACGGCAAGTCCACCACCGGCGCGCAACTGCCCGACGGCGGTGTCTACACGCTCAAGATCACGGCCAAGAACGGCGAGAACACGGTCGCATCGCAGGTGCTGACCCGGGGCCGGGCGACCGGCGTCGAGATGTACAACGGGGCCGCCTACCTGACGATCGGCGGCTCGATCGTGCCTTTGGCCAATGTAATCAGCGTCGAGGAGACGGCCGCGACCGCCGCGGCCTAGACGCCTGACCCGAACCGAGACCGCACGCTCGAACGGCGCGCGGACATGGGGCCACAAGACCCCGACGCAGCAGGCGCAAACCGCTTCAATCTGGGGACCAGGATTCCATGAGCATCAACAGCGCCATGCTCGCCGGCGTGTCGGGACTGACGGCCAATTCGGCCGCGCTCGCCGCCATTTCCGACAACATCGCGAACGTGAACACCGTCGGCTACAAGCGTAGCCAGTCGCAGTTCCAGACCATCGTCACCAGCCAGGCCGCCGTCGGCGCCTACTCGGCCGGCGGCGTGCAGGCCACGACGCGAGCCTACGTGAGCCAGCAAGGCCTGCTGCAACGGACCAGTTCGAACACCGACCTCGGCATCGCCGGCCAGGGCTTCTTCGTCGCCACGCAGAAGGCCGAGGATCTCGATTCCACCGACGCACGCCTCTTCACCCGGGCGGGCTCCTTCCAGGTCGACGACCTCGGCTACCTGCGCAACGCCGCGGGGCTCTACCTGCAGGGCTGGGTGTCGGACACGGACGGCACGATCACGGTCGACCCGTCCGACATCTCCCGCCTCAGCTCGATCAACGTTGGCACCGTCGGCGGCGCCGCGGAGCAGACCACCCGGGTCGGGATCAACGCCAATCTGAAGTCCAGCCAGCCGCTGTCGAGCGAACTGGGGACCTATGATCCAGCCCTCAATTCGATGGCCATGTATGACCCGGAGACCGGCGCCGGCGTGAAGCCGGACTTCGAGATCCAGATGCCGATCTCGGATTCCAAGGGCGGTCAGCGCACCATCGCTGTCTCGTTCCTGAAGAGCGCGACGCCGAACGAGTGGTACGCCGAGATCCGTGCTGTCCCGGCCTCGGACGTCGTCACCGGCGCCGGCCTGGCCAACGGCCAGATCCGCGTGGGCGTGGTCGCCTTCACCTCGGATGGCCGGCTCGACCTCGACAACACCACCCTCTTCGCCGACCCTGACAACCCCATGATCGCCATCGGGCCGTCCGCGGGCGCGGCCCCCGGCGCCGGGGCCGTCAACTGGGCCGCCGGCCTCGGCATCGACACCCAGGACGTGGATTTCGAGTTCGCGACCGGCGCAGGCGGCCTGACCCAGTACGACAGCCAGTCGGTCGTCCAGGCCATCACCACCAACGGCACCGCCTTCGGAAACCTGACCAACATCGAGATCGACGAGGAAGGTTTCGTCACGGCCATCTTCGACAACGGCATCACGCGCCGCATCGCCCAGGTCGCCGTCGCCACCTTCGCCAATCCGGACGGCCTCCGTTCAGTTTCGGGCAACGCGTACCGCGTGTCGGACTCGAGCGGCACCTTCAACCTGAAGGCCCCGGGCACGGGCGGCGCAGGCCTTCTGTCTCCCTCGACGCTTGAGTCCTCGACCGTGGACCTGTCGTCGGAGTTCACAGGGCTGATCACGACCCAGCGCGCCTACTCCGCATCCTCAAAGATCATCACAACCGCCGACGAGATGCTTGCGGAACTCCTGAGAATTAAGAGCTGATTAGTAAACTGAAGACTTAGTAAATGAATCCTTTCTCAACATACCGCGCGCAGCGACATCTGGAAGGCTGTCCGAT
>CAZRKY010000065.1:0-13546 GCA_964600375.1 uncultured Caulobacteraceae bacterium
AAGGCGCCGGCCTGCGGCGCAGGGTCGGGGATCAGCGCGCGCCCTTGGGCGGCCGCCGCCCGTTGCAGCCAGTCCTGCATGTCGCCCTTGCCGTAGCCGATGATCACGATGTTGGGGTCGACCGGTCCGGGCAGCAGGGCGTCGAAATTCAGATTCCCGACGGTCGTCTCCAGCGGCCGCAGGGGATGGGCGGCGTAATACTCGGCGCCCAGCAGTCCCGCCTCCTCCGCTGTCCAGGAGGCGAACATGACCGTGCGTTCCGGCGGCGGCCCCTCGCGGAAGGCTCGCGCCAGCTCGAGCATCGCCGCCACGCCCGTCGCGTTGTCGATGGCCCCGTTGTAGATGTCGTCACCCGAGGCGTCCGGCTTGGCGCGCCCGAGATGGTCCCAGTGGCCTGACACGATCAGGGTCTCGTCGGGGCGGCGGCTGCCCGTGATCTTGGCCACCACGTTGCGGGTCATGACCCGCTGGGCGTCCACTTCGAATCTGGTCGAGAAGCTGGCCCCGGTCAGCGTCACCGGCTGGAAGTCAGGCCGCTTGGCCGCCTCCTTGAGCGCTGCGAAATCAAGCCCGGCCCGCTGGAAGAGTTCTTCGGCGACCGGCCGCTGGATCCAGCCCTGCACCGGCGCGGAATGTTCGGCAGGGTTCTCGCGAACGATGTCGAGCTTGGGCGTGTTGTCGGAGTTCTGAAGCGTGGCCCAGCCGTAGCCGGCGCCCGGCGTCTCGTGGACGATCAGCACGCCGGCGGCGCCCTGGCGGGCGGCCTCCTCGAACTTGTAGGTCCAGCGGCCGTAATAGGTCATGGCCTGGCCGTCGAACCGGCCCGCGGTCGGGTGGCCCTGCGGCGCCTCGAAGTCAGGATCGTTGACCAGCACCACCATGATCTTGCCGCGCAGGTCGACGCCCTTGAAGTCGTCCCAGCCGCGTTCGGGCGCGTTGACGCCGTAGCCCACGAAGACCAGGGGCGCGTCATGAACGGCCTGGCGCGCGTCCGGGCGGATCGAATTGACCAGGATGTCGTCGCCCGGCGTCGGGACCCAATCAGCGCCGCCGACGTGGAAGCGCGAGGCGGCGGGGCCTTTGCGGATGAACTTGATGAGCGGCACGTCCTGATACCAGGACCCGTTCGGCCCGGCCGGCTCCAGGCCAAGAGCCTGGAACTGCGCCGCGATCCAGGCGACCGCCCGCGCCTCGCCCGGCGTCGCCGGGGCCCTGCCCTCGTAGGCGTCCGACGCCAGCTCCTGGACGTAGGCGTTCAACCGGGCCGGATCGATCCGGGGGGCCGGACGCGGGTGGGGGGTCAGGGCGGCGCACGCGGCGGTCAGGCTGATCGCGGCGACGGCGGCGATCCGGGCAGGCTTGAACATCGGACGTCCTCGGCTGGGGTGCAGACCCTAGGCCGGGGCGCCGCGCTTGTCAGGGTACGATCACCAGGTCGCCCGATTGCAGCGGGCGCGGGCCGTCGGTGTTGGCGATCTCCATGCCGGTGAAGGTCGGCACAATGCCTGCGCAGGACAGGGCTGCGGGTTTGTCACAGACCTGGAAGTGGAGATGCGCCTCGGTCGAGTTGCCCGAGGATCCCAACCGCCCGATGGTGTCACCGGCCTTGACCGCCTGGCCCGCGCGCACCGTGGCGCTGCCGGGAACCAGGTGGGCGTACATCGAGTATTCGCCGTTGCCGTGATCGATGATCACGCCTTCGCCCACGATGCCGGGCAAGCCCGCCGCCATGTTGACCGCCTGCTGGGCGCCCACTCGGCCGTAGTAGGCGTCGAGCGCTTCGCCCGGGCGGGGAAGCATGGGGGGAGCCTCCTGGCCGCCGGTGATCACCTGCACCACCGTGCCATCCGCGGCGGCGACCACCTCGGCGTTGTAGGCGAAGAAGTCGGCGTGCGCTTCGCCGGCGCCGCGGTGCGAGCGCAGGTTCGGCCCCAACTGGATGATGTCCAGCGCGAACTCCTCCGGCACGCCCCAGCGGTGGGTGGTGTGGAAGCTGGCGCCGGCGGCGACCAGCCAGGTTCCCGAGCGCATGGGGAAGCGGAACGCGGTCTTCGAGGTCGTGGCGTCCAGCCGGATCGAACCGCGGCCGGCGACCGGCTCGGCGCCGCGCAGGCTGCGGGCCGAAACCCGGACCTCGTCGCGGCTCCCTTTCCAGGCGAAGGGCTGCTGCATGAAGACGACCACCTCGTTGGTCTCCAGCGTGGCGTCATCGGCGAGCGCCGCGCCGTTCATCAGGGCCCCGTCGCAGACCTGGAAGGCCGCGATGTCGAACAGGCCCTGGGCCTTGGCCGCCTGTGCGCCCTTGATCGCATTCTCCAGCGCCGCACCGGAGATCAGCCGGCTGTCGATCGCCTCGCCGGCGCGCAGCAGCTCGATCTCGACGGCTTCCAGCTTCACCGGCGGCCCATGGTTGATGACCGCCACGTTCTGCAACAGCAGCCCCTGGACTCCGCGCAGGCTGTCCAGCGCATAGGGGTGCGCGACAGCGGCGGGGCAGAAGCGCACCTCCAACTGCGAGGCCGGCCCGGCCTCGGCGGTCGAGGGGCGAACCGGCGCCGACTGGGCGGCGGCGGTCCCGGCGAGGGCGAGGACAGCGGTCGAGGCGCACAGCGCGGTGATCAGGGTTTTCATCTGGGTCTCCCGGAGGTCACGCGAGAGCTAACCGCAGCTTTGCCGTGGCCCCAATGAAATTCGACTCATGAATTCCGCGTCATGCCTGGGCAAGTCCACATGGCAAACGCCGTCCTAACGCCGGCTAGACGGGGAATTAAGACCTCACGGCTAAGCTCGGGTCATCAAGTTTGGAGGCCGTGATGTCAGAACGCTTCACCGTCAGGCTCGCCCGGATGATCTCGGCCGCTCTCGGCCCCAATCCGCTGGACGCCATCTGCCCCGACATGCCCGAGCACGATGCCGCAGGCCACCGCGCCCGTATCATCCGCCTGGCCTATGGCCCGCGCGGCGGCAACACCATGCGTCGGCTGTCGGCCGCCTAGCCAAGCCGTCCCGAGTCCAACGAAAACGGCCCGGGATCGCTCCCGGGCCGTCTGTCGTTGAGGCCTTGTCCGGTCTACTGGACCGGATTGCCGTCCGCGTCGATGACGCGCACGTCGTAGCCGAAGGTGCGGATTCCGGCCTCGATCTTGGCGCGGTCGCCGACCACGACCCAGGTCAGGTTGTCCGGCCGCACGATCCGCGTCGCCACCCGGTCCAGGTCGGTGGACGACAGGGCGCGCACCCGGCCCGCGTAGGTGTCGAAGTAGTCGTTGGGCAGGTTGTAGAGGTACTGCTCGACCAGCGAGGTGCGCACCGCCTCGTTGGTCTCCCATGAGCCCGGCAGGGCCAGAGTCATGGAGTTCTGGGCGAAGGCCAGTTCCTGGGCGGTGACCGGGCGCAAGCGGGCGATCTCGCGCAGTTCGCGCTGCATCTCGGCGAAGCTCTCCTTCGTCTTGTCGGTCTGGACCGGGGCGAAGGCGATGAACAGCCCGGGTCCCTTGGAGTCGATGGTGAAGGAGCCGGCGCCGTAGGACCAGTGCTTGTCCTCGCGCAGGTTCATGTTCAGGCGCGAGGTGAAGGCGCCGCCGAGCACGGTGTTCATCTCCGCGATGGCAATGTCGTCGGGATCGCCCCGGGCGGGCGAGACCACGGCCGCGGCGAGCACCGTCTGGAGCGCGCCCGGACGATCGATCAGGTAGATCACCGGCCGCGCGGGCGCATTGACCGCGGCCAGGTTCTTGGCCGGCACGTTGGGCGCCGGCCGCCAGGCCGCGAACTTGGCTTCCAGCTTGGGCGTCAGCTCGGCCAGGGAAATGTCGCCCACGACCACCAGGGTGGCGTTGTTGGGGTGGAACCAGGTGGCGTGGAAGCGCTGCATGTCGGCCAGCGTGAGGCTGGCCACCGACGCCTCGGTGCCTGTGCCCGACAAGGGCGCGGAATAGGCGTGACCCTGGCCATAGATCAGCCCCGGAAGGACCCGGAAGGCCGCGCCGGTGGGCTGGAGCTTCTCACGCTGGATGGTCGCGATCTGCAGACGCTGCAGGCGCGCGAAGTCCGCGGCCGGGAATGACGGATTCAAGATCACGTCGGCGTAGAGATCAAGCGAGGCGTCCAGATTGGGTTTGAGCGCCGACAGGGTCACGAAGGAGGCGTCCAGCGACGACCCGGTGCCGATCGAGGCGCCCAGCCGGGCCAGCTCGTCGGAGATCTGCAGCGAGTCCCGGGTGCGGGTGCCTTCGTCCAGCATGTTCATGGCCAGCGACGCCGAGCCCGGCTTGCCGAACTGGTCGGACGCATAGCCGGCGTCCAGCACCATGTTCATCGACACGATGGGCAGGCCGGGGCGATTGGCGACAATCACCTTCATGCCGTTCGACAACGTGCCGCGTTCGACCGCGGGGAAGCGCGGGGCGACCGAAGCGCCCGCGGCCGGCGGGCCGCTGCGGCGATCCACGCCCGTGGCGGCGGCCGCGTAGTTCGGGAAGGGCCGGACTTCGAGCGTGTATGAGCCGTCGGTCAGCCAGCGTCGGCCGGCGTCGCGGACCTCGGCGGGGGTGGCGGTCTGCCAGCGGCGGAACGTCTCCTTCCAGGCGTCGGGCGAGCCGCGATAGACAAGGCTGGAGGCCAGGATGTCGGACTTGCCGCCGAAGCCGCCGATGCGCTGCAGGCCGCTGATGAACTGGGAAATACGGGTATTGCGGACCCGCTCCAACTCCGCGGCCGTCGGCCCCTCGCTCAGCAGCCGGGCCATCTCCTCGTCCAGCGCCTTCTCCACCGCAGTAAGGTCGTCGCCCGGCCGTGCGGTGAGCTGGATCCAGAACTGGCTGCCCAGCTCGCCGTCGGCGACGAAGGCGGAGACCGCCGTGGCGGTCTGGTCGCGATAGACCATGCGATTGTAGAGGCGGCTGGTCTTGTTGGAGACCAGCACGTCCGAGAGCATGTCCAGCAGGTCGGTGTCGCGCGCGCCGGTCTCGGGGATGTTGTAGACGCGATAGAGCCGCCCCTGGGCCACGCGGTCATAGGCGATGCCGCGCGCGGCGCCGGTCATCTTGGCGACCGAGACCTTCGGCTGCTGGATCGGCGGGCCCGAAGGGATGTCGCCGAAATACCTCTCGACCTTGGCCTTGGCTTCGGCCGGCGTGATGTCGCCGGCGATCACGATCACGGCGTTGGAGGGGCCATAGTAGGTGCGGAACCACGCCTGTACGGTCTCCAGGCTGGCGGCGTTCAGGTCATCCATCGAGCCGATGACGGTGTGGCCGTAGGGGTGTTCCTCCGGATAGGTCGCGTGCTGGACCATCTCCTCGACGAGGCCGTAGGGTTCGTTCTCCCCCTGGCGCTTTTCGTTCTGGACGACGCCGCGCTGCTCATCGAGCACCGCCTGGTCGATGGCGCCCAGCAGATGCCCCATGCGGTCGCTTTCCATCCACAGGATGGTGTCCAGCGCCGCCACCGGCACGTTCTGGAAGTAGTTGGTGCGGTCGGTGTTGGTGGTGCCGTTCAGGTCCGTGGCGCCGAGGCCCTCGACCAGCGGGAACCAGTCCTCGTCGTGGTTCTCCGAGCCGTTGAACATCAGGTGTTCGAACAGGTGCGCGAAGCCCGATCGGCCCCGCGGCTCGTTCTTGGAGCCCACGTGGTACCAGACGTTGACCGAGACGATCGGGGCCTTGTGGTCCTCGTGCACGATCACCGTCAGGCCGTTCGACAGCTGGAACCGCGTGTAGGCGATGTCCGGCATCGGGACGGCCTGGGCGGCAGCGGCGCGCGGCGCGCCCGCGGCCTGGGCGACCAGCGGTGAAAAAGCAATCGCGGCCACGGCCAGCGCGCTGACGAGCTTGCGGATAGACATGAGACCCCCGGAACCGAACCGCCCTCCCGGACGGCATGCCGGGCGATCAAAGCACATCCGCATGCGTGGGGGCAGATTACGGTTGTGTAATTCACGCCTCGCGGCTTCCCCCTGAGGGGGAGGGAAGGAGAATCTTGACCCTCTGCGCCGCCCGGCCCAAACGAAGCGCTTGACCACGGAGTCTCGCGTGCCGACCAAGCCCTCCCCCCTCGCCGCCGAATTCGACGCCGCCGACAACGCGCGCTGGCGGGCGCTGGTGGAGAAGGGGCTGAAGGGCAAGCCGTTCGAGGATCTGGTTTCGACCACCGCCGACGGCCTGGCGATCAAGCCGCTCTACACCGCCGAAGACGCCGGCCCTTTGCTGGCCGCGCGGCCCGCGCCCTCGGACGATCCGGAACGGCCGTGGGATCTGCGCGCCGCCGTTGACCATCCCGACCCAGGCCGCGCCAACGACCAGGCCCTGTCCGATCTGGTCGGCGGCGCCCAATCGGTGCTGCTCAAGCTGGATGCGTCCGCCGCCGACGGCATCGCGGTCGCCTCCCAGGACGATCTCGCCCGCGTGCTGGACAAGGTGCTGCTGGAACTCGCCCCGGTCGGGCTGGACGCGGGCTGGCAGGGGCCTGACGCCGCCAACTGGCTGGCGGTGCTGGCCAAGGGGGCGCCCAACGCCCCGCTGGCCTTCCACATGGACCCGGTGACGGCCTTCGCCCAGGCGGGCGCCAGTCCTGGTCCGGTCGAGGCCCACCTCAACGCCGCCGCCCAGTCCGCGGCCCGCCACGCCCAGGCCTACCCCCGGGCCACCGCCTTCCTCGCCTCGGGCCGCGTCGCCCATGAGGCTGGAGGCTCCGAGGCCCAGGAGCTGGGCCTGATGGCCGCCTCGGGCGCCGCCTATCTGCGCGCCATGGTCGACGACGCCGGCATGGGCGTCGCCGACGCCTTCAGCCGCGTTGTGCTGGGGCTGAGCGCCAACAAGGACGTCTTCACCACCGTCGCCAAGCTGCGCGCCGCCCGCGCGATCTGGGCCCGCATGGCCGATCTGGCGGGCGTGGACGCCCCGGCGAAGATCGAGGCCCGCTCGTCTCGCCGGATGCTGGCTCGGCGCGACCCTTGGACCAACCTGCTGCGCCTGACCGCCGCCGGCTTCGGCGCCGGTGCGGGCGGGGCGGACGCGGTGATCCTCGAGTCCTTCACCCAGCCGCTGGGCCTCGCGTCGGACCTTGCACGCCGCCAGGCGCGCAACACCCAGCTGGTGTTGATGGAAGAGGCCGGCCTCGGCCGGGTCGCCGATCCGGCGGGCGGCAGCTGGCTGTTCGAAAGCCTGACCGACGAGCTGGCCCGGGCCGGCTGGACCGAGTTCCAGAAGATCGAGGCCGAGGGCGGCGTCATCGAGGCCCTGCGCGCCGGTCGCTTGCAGGCCGATGTCGCCCGCGCCCGCGACACACGCCTGGCCGCCATCGCCGAGAAGCGCAGCCCGGTCCTGGGCGTCACCGCCTTCCCGCCTGCTCACGACGATCCGGTCAGCGTCGAGATCGTGGACCGCGCCCGCTTCGCCCGGCCGGTGGACCTGCGCCAGTCCGGCGACGACAGCCGTTGCCGGCCGCTGACTCCCGTCCGCTGGTCAGCCAGCTTTGAGGAGGCCGGCCAATGAGCAAGCTGCCTTCCTTCACAGCCGCCTTCAGCGAAACCGGAACGCCCGCGTCGGTCGCCGGACGCGAGGCCTGGGAGACGCCGGAAGGCATCGCTGTCGCGCCCGAGTACGGCCCCGCCGACCTCGCCGGACTCGACTTCATCGACGGCCTGCCCGGGATCGCGCCCTATGTGCGCGGCCCCTACCCGACCATGTACGTCACCAACCCGTGGACCATCCGCCAGTACGCGGGCTTCTCCACGGCCGAGGATTCCAACGCCTTCTACCGCCGCAACCTGGCGGCCGGTCAGAAGGGCCTGTCGATCGCCTTCGACCTGGCCACCCACCGCGGATACGACTCCGACCATCCGCGCGTGAAGGGCGACGTGGGCATGGCCGGGGTGGCCATCGATTCCATCTACGACATGCGCACCCTGTTCGACGGTATCCCGCTCGACCAGATGACCGTGTCCATGACCATGAACGGCGCGGTGCTGCCGATCATGGCGCTCTACATCGTCGCCGCCGAGGAGCAGGGCGTCGCCCCCGAACAGCTCGCGGGCACGATCCAGAACGACATCCTCAAGGAGTTCATGGTCCGCAACACCTATATCTACGGCCCCGAGGCCTCGATGCGGATCGTCTCGGACATCTTCGCCTTCACGGCGGAAAAGATGCCGAAATTCAACAGCATATCGATCAGCGGCTATCACATGCAGGAGGCCGGGGCGACGGCCGACCTTGAGTTGGCCTACACGCTCGCCGACGGCATCGAATACGTCCGCGCTGGGGTCGCCTCCGGTATGGACGTAGATGCGTTCGCGCCGCGCCTGTCGTTCTTCTGGGCCATCGGCATGAACTACTTCATGGAGGTGGCCAAGATGCGCGCGGCCCGCCTCCTGTGGGCCAAGCTGATGAAGCGCGAGTTCGAGCCCAAGGACGCCCGCTCGCTATCATTGCGTACGCACTGTCAGACCTCGGGCTGGTCGCTGGCCGCCCAGGACGTGTTCAACAACGTCGCCCGCACCGCGGTCGAGGCCATGGCGGCGGTCGGCGGCGGGACCCAGTCCCTGCACACCAATTCGCTGGACGAGGCGCTGGCCCTGCCCACCGACTTCTCGGCCCGCATCGCGCGCAACACCCAGCTGTTCCTGCAGATGGAAAGCGGCCTGACCCGCACCGCCGATCCCTGGGGCGGGAGCTGGTACGTCGAGCGCCTGACCCATGACCTGGCCGTGCGCGCGCTCGGCCACATCGAGGAGGTCGAGAAGCTGGGCGGCATGGCCAAGGCTATCGAGGCCGGTCTTCCGAAACTGCGCATCGAGGAAGCCGCCGCAAGGACCCAGGCGCGGATCGACACCGGCCGCCAGGCGGTCATCGGGGTCAATCGCTACAAGCCCGACAGCGAAGAGGTCATCCCCGTCCGCGCCGTCGACAACACCGCCGTGCGCGAAGCCCAGATCGCCAAGCTGAAGCGCCTGCGCGCCGAGCGGGACGAGGCCGCGACCCAGGCCGCGCTGAATGCGCTCGAAGCCGGCGCGCGTGGCAAGGCCAACCTGCTGGCGCTCGCCGTCGACGCCGCCCGCGCCAAGGCCACCGTCGGCGAGATCTCCAACGCGCTGGAACGCGCCTTCAAGCGCCACGAGGCCAAGCCCGAGGGCGTGCACGGCGTCTATGCCCGCGAGGCCGGCCGCAACGCCCTGATCGAACGCGCCAAGGCCATGGTCGCCGCCTTCCGGGAGAACGAGGGACGCGCACCCCGCATCCTGGTCGCCAAGATGGGCCAGGACGGCCACGACCGCGGCCAGAAGGTCATCGCCACGGCCTATGCTGACCTCGGCTTTGAGGTCACCATCGGCCAGCTTTTCCAGACGCCGGAAGAGACCGCGGCCCAGGCCGCCGCCGCCGACGTGCACGTGGTCGGCTTCTCATCGCTGGCGGCCGGCCACCTGACCCTGACGCCCGAGCTGCGGGACGAGCTGAAGAAGCTGGGCCGCGACGAGATCATGATGGTGGTCGGCGGGGTGGTTCCCCCCGACGACGTCCAGACGCTGAAGGACATGGGCGCCGCAGCCGTCTATCCGCCCGGGGCCGTTGTCGCGGAAACGGCCATCGACATGCTCGGCAAGCTGAACGAACGGCTGGGCTACGCGCAGCCCCAGTAGTTTTTTCCCTCCGTGAGGGGGAAGAAATCCACATCGCCTTCACACGCCCTGCGCGGGCGTGCGCCAGGCTCTAGTCGTGCAGATAGACCACCCGTTTCAGACCCGGCGTCGCGCGAACATGCGCCATGTGGTTTTCGTGGGCGCCCGAGGCCCGGGCGTCGCGGCCGGAGCCCTCGACCCAGTGGGTGCTCTCGATGTCCTTCTGCAGCGCCGTGGCCGCCATCATGTGGGCCTGGAAGACGGTGTCGAGCGCCGCGCCCGCGAACGGGATCGGCACCGCGTCGGTCATGGTGTCGATGCCGAGGTAGCCCGCCATGCGGAACAGGGTGGCCGGGGAAGCGCGGGCGCGAATGCCCTGCAGCAGCAGATAGCCGCCGGCGCCGGCCGAGAAGAGGATGTTGATCCCCGGCGCCCAGGCCAGCAGGCCGTCAAGGCCGATGCCGCCGAACGGGCCCAGCGGGATGATGCGGTCGAACAGCTTCTTCACGCTCTCGACATGCAGCCAGATACGCTCGATTTCGGCTCGGGTCCGGACGGCCATCACGTTTCCTCATGTCGGCTGCAGACAAGCTTAACGCCAAATTGGCGACCGACGATCCTTATGGAGTCGAAAATGAACGGGAGCCGACCATGATCGTGACCACCACAACCCTCGTCGAGGGCCGCCCGGTGAAGGAATACCTGGGAGTCGTGGCCGGCGAGGCCATCCTGGGGGCCAACATCTTTCGCGACCTCTTCGCCGGCGTTCGCGACATCGTGGGCGGCCGTTCGGGCTCCTATGAGAAGGTGCTCCGCGAGGCGCGCGAGCAGGCGCTGGCCGAAATGACCGCGGAGGCCGCCCGGCGCGGCGGCGACGCCGTGCTCGGCGTGGACTTCGACTACGAAACCGTCGGCCAGTCGGGATCCATGCTGATGGTGGCCGCCTCCGGAACCGCCGTGAAACTGGGATGAACAGGGCCGGGTCGATGAACGACAGACCGCCGCGCAACGGGTTCATCAGCCTCTTCGCCTGGCTGGCCCTGCTGGGCGTGGCCGCCGGGACCTTGGGCGCGCTGTTCGCCCCGGTCCACCACCTGTTCGACCTGGTCGCCATGTTCGCCGGCCCCGCCTTCGCCTCGGCCGTGATCGGGATGGGCCTCGCGTCTCTGTTCCGGCGGTGGCGCATGTCCGGCGCCTTCGCAGGCCTCGGGCTGGCGTTGCTGCTGACGCTGAGCCCCCAATGGTTTCCCAAGGCCTCGCCCGCTGCCGCAGGGGCCAGGCCGGTCACCGTCTATTTCGCCAATGTCTGGGCGCTGAACGAGGACAACGCCGCCATCGCCCGTTCGGTCCAGGCGGTCAATGCCGACGTGGTCGCCATGACCGAGGTCGCCGACCAGCATGCCCCGGCCCTGCCCGAGATCCTCAAGGCCTACCCCTACCGGACCACCACGGCTCCGGCCCGCTACTTCCGGGGCGGCCCACGCACGGTCATCGCCTCGCGCTACCCGATCACGGCCACCGACATCCGCCTGCAGGACGGGCTGGCGGTCGGCGAGGCGGTCGTCCAGGCGCCCGACGGTCCGTTCCGCCTGCTGGCGGTGCACCTGACCCGTCCCTGGCCCCTGGACGGCCGCGTCCATGCCCAGCGTGACCAGACCAAACGCCTGGCGCGCCGGATCAGGGCGGGCGAGCACGAGCGGGTGCTGATCGTAGGCGACTTCAACGCCACGGCCTCCAGCGCGATCCTGCGCCGGTTCGCTCGGGAAGCCGGCGTCAAGCCGGCCCGTGCGGTCGCCGGCACATGGTTCGATCCCCTGCCCGGCGCGCTGCGCATCGCCATCGACAACGCCTTCGTCGGCCCCGGCCTGACGGTGACCCACCGTCGCGTCGGCACCGAGAACGGCTCGGACCACCGCCCGATCGTGGTCACGGTGGCGCGGACCCCATAGCCTTCTCCCCTTGAGGGAGAAGGTGGCCCGGCTTGCCGGGTCGGATGAGGGGTGTCTGCGAGACATCTCCGGACAAGGCGGCGTTTTCACCCCTCATCCGGTCGCGCTCGCGACCACCTTCTCCCTCAAGGGGAGAAGGAAATGGGTTCGGGCCTACGCCTTGGGGGTCTTCTTCTTCGAGGGCTTGAAGCTCTTCGCCTCGGCGACCGGCTCGATGACGGCGAGTTCGTCGACCAGATCTTCGACCGGAAAGTCATCGACCGGCGCGGCGTCGGCGGCCTCGAACGCCAGAGGCGCCTCGTAGGCCGTTTCGAGAGCAGTTTCGGGGGCCGCCTCGGGGGCCGCTTCGAGCACCGGCTCGGCGTTTTCGACGCGCGCCTCGTCGATGGCTTCAGCCACTTCCTCGTGGGCGAACTCGACGGCTTCGACCGTGGTTTCGGCGGCGATCTCGACGCTCTCGTGCACGGCCTCGGCCACGGCTTCGACTTCCTCGGCCTTGGCTTCGACGTGCTCCTGCGAGGTTTCGATCAGATCGCAGACGGCGTCGTCGATGGCCTCGATATAGGCCTCCGCGGCGGGGGTGGGCTCGGGGGCCAGCAGGGTCGCGGCGTTGAAGTTCGGCATGCCGCGGGTCCAGGCGGTGGACCACCACCAGGCGGCGCCCAGGCCGGCCGACGCATAGAAGGCGGCCCACAGGGGTGCGGCGGCGACGCCCAAGCCGATGTTCAGCGCGCGCTCCGGCTCGACCGCGGCCACACCTTCGAAGCCCTCGTACTGGAAGCTCACGGCTGTCTCCTTCGCAATTGCGTCATAGAATATGTTGCGATGCAGCATACCAGCGCGCGAGGGGGACGCCAAGCGGTTCAGTCGTCGATCGCCCAGACCTTCGCCTGCCCGCCAGGGTCGCCCAGCTCGGCGACCACGAAGCGGCAGATGGCGGAAAGCTCGGCCTCGAACCCCGGCGGCGCATTCAGCACGACAAGCGCGCAGCCGTTCATCTTCATCGGATTGACCAGCGGGCGCATACGCGCCTCGGCGATGACGGCGTCGGGCAGGCGCGCCGCCTCCAGCCGCCGCAGGAAGCCGTCCAGGGTCTCGAGGTCCTTCAGCGGCAGCCAGACCATGGCCACGGCCTCGGGACGGGCGGCGTAGACCTCCGCCAGGGTCTCGACAATGCGCAGATAATCGTCGGGCCGCTCGAAGGGCGGATCGATCAGGACGAACAGCCGGCGATCCTCGTCGCCGGTCAGTTCCAGCACCGCCTCGTAGCCGTCGCCCTTCAGTCCGCGCGCGTCCTTGCCCGTGCCGCGCAGCACCGCCCCCAGGCGCGCGAAGTCATCGGGACGCAACTCGCAGCCGATGTAACGGTCGCCGCGGCGCAGGGCGTCGCAAACCAGCAGGGGCGACCCCGGATATCGGCGCACCGGTCCGCCGCCGTTACGGCTGTCCACAGCCTGTTTCAGGCCCGCGAACTCGGCCGGCAGGGTAAGGCCGCTCAGCCGCGCGATCCCGTCACGCGCCTCCTGCGACCGCGGCTGGTCCTCGTCGCCCAGGTCGTACAGCCCCGCGCCGGCATGGGTGTCGACCACCAGCAGCGGCGTCGGCGCCGATGTCAGCCGCGCCATCAGGCGGGCAAGGGCGGCGTGCTTGACCAGGTCGGCGAAGTTCCCGGCGTGGAAGGCGTGTCGGTAGTTCATGGCCCTAGGTCAGCCGAGACTCATCGCCAATCAAGCCAAATTCACGGGGTTGTCAGGGGCGACTCCGATACTTCTTGTTTATTTTCAATGTCATGACCGCGGATACGGGGTGCAGACGGCGCCCGCGGGGAACCGCAGCCAGGACCCGCCGTTAGCGCCTCGCATGTCAGTCGTGGAAGACGTCCCCGCGGGCCTTCGCTGGTTCACCGATGACCGCCCCGGGATTACCCGGCGCGGCCGGGGCAAGGCGTTCGACTACCGGTCCCCGGACGGGTCGACCATCC
>CAZRKY010000066.1:0-13479 GCA_964600375.1 uncultured Caulobacteraceae bacterium
CCACGACGCAGGCGGTGTCGGAATCGATGGCCGCGATCACCGCGTCCTCGGCGTCGATCTGGGGCGCCAGCCGCTCAGTCTTGATCCCCGTGGCGTGGGCCAGGGTCTCGGCGGAGTGGACATAGTGGGGATGCAGGCCCGGCGACAGCACCGCGCGATTGCGGCGCGTCACCCGCGTCGCCATCAGCACCGCCTCGGCCGTGGCGGTCGAGCCGTCGTACATGGAGGCGTTGGCCACATCCATGCCGGTCAGCAGCGCCACCTGGGTCTGGAACTCGAACAGGACCTGCAGCGTCCCCTGGGCGATCTCAGGCTGATACGGCGTATAGCTGGTCAGGAACTCCGAGCGCTGGATGATGTGATCCACCGTCGCCGGGACGTGGTGGCGATAGGCTCCGGCCCCGCAGAAAAAGGGCGCCGACCCCGCCGGCTTGTTGCGGGCCGCCAGCGCCGACAGCTCGCGCTCGACCTCCAGCTCGCCCATGACCTTCGGCAGGTCGACCGTGCCCTCGCGCCTGGCCGAAGCGGGCACATCGACGAACAGGTCATCGATCGATTTGGCGCCGATGACGGCGAGCATGGACTGACGGTCGTCAGTGTTCAGCGGCAGATAGCGCATGGGAAGCCCTTGGGGAGGTCAGGGTTGGCTTAGAGCGAGGCGAGGTAGGCGTCATAGGCGGCCTGGTCCATCAGCCCGTCGAGCTGGGATTTGTCGGCCACGCGGATCCTCGCGAACCAGCCCTTGCCGGTCGGGTCCTCGTTGACGATGGCGGGCTGGTCGGCGAGCGCGGCGTTGCCCTCGATGACCTCGCCCGAGACCGGCGAATAGACGTCCGAGGCCGCCTTGACGCTCTCGACCACGGCGAAGCCGTCGCCCTTGGTTACGGCCTTGCCGGCGTCGGGCGTCTCGACGAACACCACGTCGCCCAGCTGGTCGGCGGCGTACTGGGTGATGCCGACGGTGGCGACGTCGCCCTCGACCGAGACCCACTCATGATCCTTGGTGAAATGCATTGGCAGGCCCTCTCAGACGGCGGTTTCGGGTTTGCGATAGAAGCGTTTGGCGACGAACGGCATGGCGACGACCTCGGCCGCCTGCGAGCGGCCGCGGACGATCACGTTCAGGGCCGTGCCGAGCTCGGCATAGGCCGGCGGCACGTAGCCCATGGCGATGTTGGAGCCCAGCGTCGGCGACGGGCCGCCCGAGGTGACCCGGCCGATGACCTTGCCGTCGGCGTCGGCGATCTCGGCGCCCTCGCGAGCCGGCGCGCCTTCCTTGACCTTAAGACCGATGCGGACGCGCTTCAGGTCGCCGCCATGCTCACGCAGGATGCGAGCGGCGCCGGGGAAATCGGCGGCCTCGCGGCGGCGCTTGTTGAGCGCGAAGCCGAGGGAGGCTTCCACCGGGCTGGTGGTCTCGTCGGCGTCGTGGCCATAGAGCGGCAAGCCGGCTTCCAGGCGTAATGAATCGCGGGCGCCAAGGCCGATCGGCCGGACCTTGTCGTCCTCCAGAATGGTCGCCCAGATGCGCGCCGCGTCGGCGGCCGGCACCGAAATCTCGTAGCCGTCCTCGCCGGTGTAGCCCGAGCGCGAGACGAAGGCGTCGACGCCGAACAGCGTGAGCTTGCGGCTGTCCATGAAGCCCATCTCGGCCAGCTCAGGATTGTGTTTCGCCATTACCTCGGCGGCCTCGGGCCCTTGGATGGCCATCAGCGCCCGGTCGTCCAGGCGGGTCAGCTTGGCGTCGCCCTGAAGCCCGCCGGAGAGCTTCGCGAAGTCAGCGTCCTTGCAGGCTGCATTGACCACCACGAACAGCCCCTCGCCGCCGTTCAACGGCTTGGCCGCCATCAGGTCGTCGAGAATGCCGCCCTCGTCGTTGAGCAGCAGGGAGTAGCGCTGCTTGCCCTCCTTCAGGCCCTGGTAGTCGCCGCAGCAGAAGCGTTCGAACTGGGGGATGGCGTCGGCGCCGGTGACGGTCGCCTGGCCCATGTGGGAGACGTCGAACAGCCCGGCGTGCTCGCGCGTCCAGCGGTGCTCGTTGAGGACCCCGCCGTTCTCGCCCGCGTACTGCACCGGCATCTCGTAGCCGGCGAAGGGCACGATGCGGGCGCCCAGCGCCACGTGGGCGTCGTAGAGGGGCGTTCGCTTCAGGTTTTCGGTCGGGTCGCTCATCGGGCCTCGCAGTCGGTTGCGCGCCGGTCGCGGAAGCTCCGCCCCGACACGCCCCCGCTGTCCTGAGGCCTGAGAGATTCCGGGCCGTCGCACGCGACCGCCCTTGCTCCTTCGGCGAGCCCGTCCGGGCTCTTTCCAGCGTTTATCAGCCGTCGCGGTCCTGGGTGCCTGAGCGTTTCCGGGGCGGTTGCGCCTTCGGCGTCGAGGTGACTCGATCTCTCCCGCGAGAGCGAGGTATCCCTGTGGGAGGGGGCCGCGGGAGTCAAGCGGGACGGGCTTTTCCTTACCCCCTTGAGGGGTAAGACGGGGCCCCGCACCGGAGCGCCGGCAGGCGCGAAGGTATTGCGGGGAGATCGGGGGTCTCTCCCTGGCGGGACGTGTCCAGTCGAGGTGGGTGGCAGCTGCGCCGGTCGACGTCGCATGACCCCCGATCTCCCGCGCAAGAATCTCCGCCTTCGGCTCCGATGCGCGGGGCCCTCTTACCCCTCAAGGGGGTAAGGGCGCGCGACCTATTCTGCGGCGTAGGCGTCCAGCGCGGCCAGGTGGGGCGCCTTTTCAGCCTCGCTCAGGAACGATCCCTCAAAGCTGTTCCTCGCCAGGGTCTTCAAGGCGTCGCGTCCCATGCGCGTGTGGCGGGCCAGCTGAATGTAGTTCTCGGCGACGTAGCCGCCGAAATAGGCCGGGTCGTCGGAGTTGATGGTGGCCTTGAGGCCCAGCTCCAGCATGCGCGGGATCGGGTGGCTCTTCAGGTCGTCGACGACGCAGAGCTTGAGGTTCGACAGCGGGCAGACGGTGAGCGTCATGCCTTCGTGGACCAGGCGCGCGGTCAGGGCCTCGTCCTCCAGGGAACGGTTGCCGTGGTCCAGGCGGTCGATGTGCAGCAGGTCCAGCGCCTCGCGCACATACTCGGGCGGGCCTTCCTCGCCGGCGTGGGCGACGCGCTTCAGGCCCATGTCGCCGGCGGCCTTGAACACACGGGCGAACTTGGACGGCGGGTGGCCGACTTCCGACGAGTCGAGCCCCACGCCGGTGATCCGGTCCAGCCAGGGCTCGGCCTGTTTCAGGGTGGCGAAGGCGGCGTCCTCGTCGAGGTGGCGCAGGAAGCAGAGGATGAGCTTGGAGGTGACGCCGTGCTTTTCCTCGGCCGCGGCCATCCCGGCCAGCAGGCCGTCGGCGGCGACGCTGAACGGCAGGCCCCGGTCGGTGTGGGTCTGGGGGTCGAAGAAGATCTCGGCGTGGCGCACGCCGTCGGCGGCGGCGCGGTCGAAATAGGCCATCGCCATGTCGGCGAAGTCCTGTTCCGTCTGCAGCACGCCCGCGCCCTGGTAGTAGATGTCGAGGAAGTCCTGCAGGTTGGAGAAGGCATAGGCCGCCCTCACCTCCTCCACCGACTTGAACGGCAGGTCGATCCTGTTGCGTCGGCCGAGCTCGAACATCAGCTCGGGCTCGAGGCTGCCCTCGATGTGCAGATGCAATTCAGCCTTGGGCAGGCCGGCGACGAAGGCTTCGAGGGTGGACATGGCGCCAGTCCAGCACGGAACTTCGACGTGGTGAAGCGTCCTCGTCCTTCGACAGGCTCAGGATGAGGACGATTATGGCGTGGTGGCGTCCTCAGCGTTGCAACAGCTGACGCCGGACTGCACTTTCAAGAAATCCTCATCCTGAGCCTGTCGAAGGACGAGGATTTCCAGCCGCTACATCCGCTCCGGCACGCCGATGCCCAACAGGTCAAGGCACAGCAGCAGCTGCTTCAGCGTCGTCTGCACCAGCCCCAGGCGCGACGCCTTGGTCGCCGCATCCGGCGCCTGCAGCACGGGACAGGCGGCGTAGAACTTGGAGTAGCTCTGGGCCAGGCGGTAGGCGTGTTCGGCGATGAAGTTGGGCGCGCGCTTGTCGTAGGCTTCGCTCAGCGCCGTCTCGAAGGCGTCGAGCGTCAGCACCAGGTCGCGCTCGGCCGGCTCGGTGACCACGATGGCGCCGGCCCGGGAGCCCTCGGCCTCGGCCCGGCGCAGCAGGGATTTGCAGCGCACCGACTGGTAAAGCAGGTAGGGCCCGGTCTTGCCCTCGAAGCTGGTGAAGCGGTCGAGGTCGAAGACGTAGGAGGTGCCGCGCCAGCTCGACAGGTCCGAGAACTTCAGCGCCGCGACGCCGACCTTGTGGGCGATGTCTTCGAACTCGTCGGCCGGGAAGTCCGCGCCGATGTTCTGTTCCTTCAGCCGCGCGCGGGCCTTTTCGCGCGCCATCTCGATCAGGTCGCCGAGCTTGAGCACCCCGCCCGCGCGGGTCTTGAACGGCTTGCCGTCGGTCCCGTTCATGGTGCCGAAGCCGAGGTGGTCGAGCGACCCTTCCTCGGCGTAGCCCGCGAGATAGGCGGTGCGGAACACCTGTTCGAAGTGGTCTGACTGACGCGCGTCCACGACGTAGAGCATCAGCTGGGCGTCCTGCTCGCGGCGGCGGTCCAGGATGGTGGCGACGTCGGTGGTGCCGTACATGGCCGAGCCCTCGGATGAGAGCACCAGAAGCGGCGGCAGCTTGCGCTTGTCGTCCTCGCGCGCGACGTGGACGACCAGGGCGCCCTGGTCGGGCACGGCCAGCCCCTTGGCCTTGAGATCCTCGACCATGTCCGGGATCAGCGGGTCGGCGTCGCTCTCGCCCTTCCAGAGGTCGAAGTGGACATCCAGCGCATCGAAGTCGTGCCGCAGGGCCGCCATCGAGACGTCGTGCATATGCTTCCACAGCGCACGGTAGCCGGGGCGGCCGGCCTGCAGCTCGGCGGTGGCGCGCCGGGCGGCGTCGCGGAAGGCGGGGTCGAACTCGGGGTTGGGAGCCTTCTCGCCCTCGACCTCGATGAACTCCTTGGTCCGGCGCGAGGCGGCCGGGTAGATGCGGTCGAGGTCGGCGATGGTCACGGGGCTGTCGGCCGGGAACGGCCCGTCGCCCTCGGCCATGAAGGCGTCGGCCTTGCCTTCCTCCGCCACCGCGGTGATCAGGAGGCCCATCTGGAAGCCCCAGTCGCCGAAGTGGGCGTCGCCCCAGACCTGGTCGCCCCGGAAGCGGAACAGGCGCTTGATCGATTCGCCGATGATCGAGGCGCGCAGGTGCCCCACGTGCATGGGCTTGGCGACGTTGGGGCCGGCGTAGTCGACGACGACGCGGCGCGGCGCGGCCACCCGCTCGGCCCCGGCTCGCGCGTCCGCCGCGATGGCGTTGGCGCGGTCCGACAGTGTCTGGTCAGCCAGCTTGAAGTTGATGAAGCCCGGGCCGGCGATCTCCAGCGAGGCCAGGCGCGGATCGGCCTTCAGCCGCTCGACCACCCGCGTTGCAATGTCGCGAGGGTTGGCTTTGGCGGCCTTGGCGGCGGCGAGCGCGCCGTTGCACTGGAAGTCAGCCAGGTCAGGCCGGTCTGACGGCGTCACCCGCCCATAGTCGGGCGACAGCCCTTCGGCGGCGAAGGCGGCTGCGGCCGCTTCGCCCAGGGCCGCTTTGAGGTCGCTCATTCTATTGCCCGCCGGGGGCCGCCGGGGTCTGGCCCGCCTGGATGCGGAAGCGTCGGCCTTCGCGGTTGAAGGTGGCCATCTGCGGCGTCACGTCGAAGCCGACGAGGATCTCGAAGTTCGCCCCCGAAACGGTCGCCGCGGCGCGCGGGATGGTCAGGCCCTCGATGGTCTGCTCCAGCGCCACACGGTCGCCGTTGGCGAAATCGGCCGGCATGTCGAAGTACTGCTTGTAGAAGACCTGCTTGTTGCGCTCGGTCACGGCGATCCACCAGCGATAGTTCTTGTTGGCCGCCGGCGCCTGCGGACCCTTGCCCAGCTGGAACGAGACGACCATGTCGACCCGGATCGGCTCATCGCTTTCGTAGGCGCAACGGCTCTGGACGCCCTGGATCTCGCCGGAATAGGCCACCTGCGCGGCCTGGGCGCGGTCGCCGGTGAACTCGATGTAGCGCGCGGCGTCGTAGAGAATCTTCACATAGGGGCAGGCGCCCTGGGCCCGCTGGCGGGCCAGGGGCGCGGGGCCGCGCTCCTCGCGGCGCTTGGCTTTCTCCTTGGCTTCTTCGCGCTGGCGCTTTTCGCGCTCGGCGCGCTCGGCCTTGTCGCGGCGGGTCGTCTGGGCGTCGGCGTAGCCAGACGGCAGCACCGTGGTGGCGAAGATCGAGGCCGCCACGACGGCGAGGATGGGAAGGGCACGCATGGCTTGGAATCCGCCCGTATTGAAATGCTGGCCCGCGACGGCGGGCGATCCGACTAGATCGTCTGATAAAGGCTAATCGACGGCCTCGCAACGAACGCCGCAGAGGCCTAGATTACAAGCCATGAACGCGCCCTTTCCGCCACGCCGCAGCTTGCGCCTGATCCTCGTCGCGCCGCGCGGCTTCTGTGCGGGCGTCGACCGGGCCATCCAGATCGTCGAGCGGGCCATCGAGAAGTACGGCGCGCCCGTCTACGTCCGCCACGAGATCGTGCACAACAAGCACGTGGTCGAGCATCTGAAGGCCTCAGGCGCCGTGTTCGTCGATGAACTCTCCGAGGCGCCCGATGACCGGCCGGTGGTGTTTTCCGCCCACGGCGTGCCCAAGTCGGTGCCGGCCGAAGCGCGCAATAGGCAGATGCTCTATCTCGACGCCACCTGCCCGCTGGTCTCCAAGGTCCACCTCGACGCCGAGCGCCATTTCCGCGAGGGCCGCGAGATCGTGCTGATTGGCCACGCCGGGCACCCCGAGGTCGAGGGCACCATGGGCCAGCTGCCCGAGGGCGCCATCACCCTGATCGAGACGGTCGAGGACGTGGCGCGATTCGAACCGCGCGATCCCGCCAGCCTGTCCTACGTCACCCAGACGACCCTGTCGGTCGATGATACCGTCGGTATCCTCGAGGCGCTGAAGGCGCGCTTCCCGCTGATGACCGCGCCGCACAAGGAAGACATCTGCTACGCCACCACCAACCGCCAGGAGGCGGTGAAGGGCATGGCGGAGGCCTGCGATCTGGTGCTGGTGGTGGGCTCGAAGAACTCGTCCAACTCCCTGCGCCTCGTGGAGGTCGCGCTGCGGGCCGGAGCGCGCGACGCCCGCCTGCTGGATGACGCCTCGGGCGTGGACTGGCGCTGGTTCGAGGGAGTGTCGACCGTGGGCGTCACCGCCGGAGCCTCGGCGCCCGAAAGCCTGGTTCAGGGCCTGGTGCAAGCCATCGGGTCGCGCTTCGACATCACCGTCGAAGAGGACTTCGGCGCCCGCGAGGCCGTAACCTTCAAGCTGCCCCGGGTGCTGGCGGATTGACCTCGACCCGCGTCACCATCTTCACCGACGGCGCCTGCAAGGGTAACCCCGGCCCGGGCGGCTGGGGCGCGATCCTCATATCCGGCGGCCACCGCAAGGACCTCTGGGGCGGCGAGCCCGAGACCACCAACAACCGCATGGAGCTGATGGCCGCCATCCGGGCGCTGGAGGCGTTGAAGAAGCCCTGCACGGTCGAGCTGCACTCTGACTCCACCTATGTGCTGAAGGGCATCACCGAGTGGATGGCGGGCTGGAAGTCGCGGGGCTGGAAGACCGGCGACAAGAAGCCGGTGAAGAACGAGGACCTGTGGAAGCGCCTCGACCAGGCCCGTCTACGCCACGACGTGAAGTGGAAATGGGTCAAGGGCCACGCCGGCCACGAGCTGAACGAACACGCCGACGCCCTGGCCAACCGCGGCGTGGATGAAGTTCTGGGAACGGCCCCGCTGGCGGATACGTAATTCGGTGACAGTGTACTAATTCCAAGTCACGACCTGCCTGGCGGTCGCGCCCGTGGCTGGAATTAGTACACTGTCACCGAATTACCCCGGCCTTGGGTCTAACCCGGCTTAACCGTCAGGCGCGAGCCGGCCACGCCGGTGACGATCACCTTGGCGCCGGGGGCCAGATCATCGGCGCCCTCCAGGTCCACGATCCATTCGGAACCGTCGATGAAGGCGCGGCCGTGGCCTTCGGTGAAGGCGCCGACCGACTTGCCGGTCTTGCCGATCAGCCTCTGCGTCTGGTCGTTGATGTCGCCGCCCTCGCCCTGGACCTTGTGGATGAACCGGCGCGACAGCAGGGTGGTGACGAGCGTAAGCGCCCCGAACAGCCCGACCTCGAGCGGCAGGCTGGTCAGGCCGGTCAGGCTGACCAGGCCCACGATGGCGGCGGAGGCCGCCGCCCACAGCAGCCAGCCTGAGCCGGTGCCGGCCTCGATGGCCAGCAGCACGGCGCCGAAGGCCATCCAGATCCAGAAGGGATGATTGGCGTAGAGATCCGCGATCATCTGCATGGTGCGTGGTCCCTAGCGCTTGGCGGTGCGCGAATCGACCGCCTGGTCCTGGGCGGTGCGCACCAGTTGGCCGATGCCGGCCAGCGAGCCGACCAGCGCGCTCATTTCGGCGGGCACGATGACGGTCTTGGTCTGGGGCGAATTGGCCAGCTGGGCGAACGCGTCGACGTACTTCTGGGCCACGAAGTAGTTGATGGCGTTCACGTCGCCGCGGGCGATGGCCTCGGACACCATGGCGGTCGCCTTGGCTTCGGCCTCGGCGGCGCGCTCGCGGGCCTCGGCGTCGCGGAAGGCGGCCTCCTTGCGGCCCTCGGCCTGCAGGATGGCGGACTGCTTGGCGCCCTCGGCGCGGGCGATGGCGGCGGACTTCTCGCCGTCGGCCTCGGTGATGACGGCGCGGCGTTCGCGCTCGGCCTTCATCTGGCGCGCCATGGCGTCGGTGATGTCGCCCGGAGGGGTCAGGTCCTTGATCTCGATGCGGTTGACCTTGATGCCCCAGGGCTCGGTCGCCGCGTCGATGGCCTGCAACAGTGTGGTGTTGATGATGTCACGCTGGCTCAGCACCTCGTCCAGCTCCATCGAGCCGACCACCGTACGCAGGTTGGTCTGGCTGAGCTGCTGGATGGCGTAGATCAGGTTGTCGACGCGGTAGGCGGCCGCCGCGGCGTCCATCACCTGGATGAAGACGATGGCGTCCACGCGCACCATGGCGTTGTCCTTGGTGATCACCTCCTGCTGAGGGATGTCCAGGACCTGCTCCATCATGTTCATGCGCCGTCCGATGCCCTCGACGAAGGGCGTCAGGAACGACAGGCCCGGCTTCAGCGTCCGGGTGTATTTGCCGAAGCGCTCGACCGTGAACTCACGGCCCTGAGGCACCAGCTTGATGGCGTTGAAGAGGACGACCAGCGCCAGCACAACCAGCGCGCCGCCGAACAAACCGAATCCCATGAGCTGATCCCCTGACTCTCGTGTGGGGGGAGCTTAGCGAAGCGCGAGCGTCGCCGCTATCGAATCCCGGAAAGAGCCTGCGCGAGTGTGCGTCCGCGGCGCGCGACGGCGGCCGCCTCGGCGCGGGAGCGGGCGTTGCATTCGGGAAACTGGCCCTGGCTGGCGGAGAAGCCGGTGTTGAACCGGTCGGTCAGGCGGACCTTGAAGGCGAGGTCTGGTTGCTCCAGCTCGATCAGGCGGGCCATGCGGGCGCGCCAATACTGGCTGTCTTGCTCGCACGCCTGTTTCAGCGCGTGCGCTTCGCCGAGCACATAGGCCAGATCAAGCAGCTTCTGGCGTGCGGCGGGGTCCCGGTCCTGGGCCGCGGACGGCGCTGAAACCAGCGCCGCCGCGACCGCGAGGATTATTCCGAGATCTCGATGGTTTCGCCTTCGAGTTCGCAAAAGTTCACATTCCGGACATCGATGTGCGTGCCATCGTCGAAGTCGGCGCGCATGTCGTAGTTACAGTCTTCCAGGTCGTCGTCGATGGTCACGTCGACGGACTCGCCGCCTTCGACCACGTCAACACCGAGGATGTCTTCTTCCCAGCTGTTGGTCGACGGCACCGACAGGTGCAGCGCCGTCATGGTGCTGCTGGTGGCGTTGTCGATCGTGAAGTGGACCGGCTCGGTCGTACCGGCGCTGGCGCCCATGGCGAAGGCCATCGCGGCCGCCGTAACAGCGGCGCCAATCATAAAACGCTTCATGTAGCCAAATTCCCCACCCGTGATTGGGCGGCGAAACCTAGCACCGCTGTGCAAACCGTCTAGCGCGATATCGCGGCACGCGAACCGGCCAGCCGGATGATCCGCCGGGTCTCTTCCCAGGCCACGAGATCGCAGGCTGCATCCAATGGATGAAACGCCGCCTCCGCTGCGTCGTCTCCGGCCCTCGGCTCGCCCGAAATCCAACGGGCCATATAGTCGATCAGCACGTAATGGTGGTCCGGCGGGAAGAAGCCGTCGACCACGTCCAGCAGGCCCTCCAGTTCGGCGACAACGCCGGTTTCCTCGCCAAGCTCGCGAAGCGCCGCATCCGCCGCCCGCTCGCCCGGTTCGATTCGGCCGCCCGGCAGGCTCCACTCTCCGATTCGCGGCGCCGTGCCCCGCCGGATCAGCAACACCTCGTCGCCACGCAGGCAGACGACGCCGACGGAGGGCACGGGAGGCTTGAAAACGGGCGAATTGGCCATCCCCTCGCCTACCTCGACGCGGACCGGCGCGCTATGGTCATCAGATGACCGCGCCCCACCCCGTCGACGCCCTCTCCAGGCTGAAAGCCGTGCTTGGCCCCGAGGGCTGGAGCGACGACGCGAGCCGGTTGGCGCCCAAGCTGATGGAATGGCGCGGACGCTGGCGCGGCCAGACCCCGTTGCTGGTGCTGCCCCGCACCGTCGAGGAGGTCGCCGCGATTGTCGGCATCTGCGCCGAGCATGGCGTGGCGATCACCCCCCAGGGCGGCAATACCGGCCTGGTCGGCGGCCAGATCCCCGAGGGCGAAGTGCTGCTCTCCACCGAAAAGCTGCGCGCCATCCGCGACGTCGCCCCGATCGACGACGCCATGGTGGTCGAGGCCGGCGTCACCCTGCTGGAGGCGCAGCAGGCGGCCGAGCAGCATGGACGGCTGTTCCCGCTCAGCCTCGCCGCCGAAGGCACGGCGACCATCGGCGGCAATATATCGACCAACGCCGGGGGCGTGGCGGTGCTCCGCTACGGGATGATGCGCGACCTGGTGCTGGGGCTGGAGGCGGTGCTGCCCAACGGCGAGATCCTCCGGGGCCTCAAGCGCCTGCGCAAGGACAACACCGGCTACGACCTCAAGCAGCTTCTGATCGGCGCCGAGGGGACCCTGGGCGTCATCACCGCCGCCAGTCTCAAGCTCTTCCCGCTGATGCGGTCGCGGGCGACGGCGGTGGTCGCGGTCGAAAGCCCCGCCAGGGCGGTCGAGCTGCTCCATCGCGCCAAGGCCGAGACCGGCGGCGGGGTGGACGCCTTCGAGCTGATGAGCCGGCTGGGCACCCGGATGGTGCTGAAGAACATCCCCGGCACGCGCGATCCGCTGCCGGACGGCGCCTATCCCTGGACGGTGCTGGTCGAGCTGGCCTCAGGCGAGCCCGGCGCGGCCGAGGCGGCGATGGAGCGACTGTTGTCGCAGGCGCTGGAGGACGGAACCATCCTCGACGCCGCCGTGGCCCAGAGCCAGCAGCAGGTGAAGGACTTCTGGCGGGTGCGGGAGGACCAGTCGGCCGGCCAGAAGCCCGAGGGCGCGGGCTGGAAGCACGACATCTCCGCCCCGATCTCCAAGGTCGCCGCGATGCTGGAGGAAGCCACCGCCGCGGTGGAGCGCTTCCATCCGGGCGTGCGGGTCACCGCCTTCGGCCACGTCGGCGACGGCAACATCCACTACGACGTGATCATGCCGGAAGGGGCTGACCCGGCAGCCTTCGACGCCCTGCGCGACCAGGGCTCGCGCATCGTCCACGACATCGTCGCGCGCTACGAGGGTTCGATCTCGGCCGAGCACGGCCTGGGCCGGCTGAAGACCGGCGACGCCCTACGCTACAAGACGCCGGTCGAAGTCGAGACCATGCGGGCGATCCGCAAGGCGCTCGATCCGAAGCGGATCATGAACCCGGGCGTGCTGTTCTGATTTCTTCCCCCCTTGAGGGGGAAGGCGGGAACCCACGCACGGCCATGCGCAAGCGGGGCCGTCCTCGCGTGGGAGGATGGGGGGTTACGCCGCTGCGCGACCCCTCATCTTGCCGCGCCAAGGACGGAGCCCGTGACCGGGCTCCGTGCGCGGATAGTCTTCTCCCTCAAGGGGAGAAGAAAGAGTCTAGCGATCCACCCGCGGCGCATCCGACAGCACAGCCGCCCGGCCGCCTTCGCGCATGCGGGCCTCGGCGACGTCGTCGAGCAGGGCCTCGGCGCGCGGGTCGGTCAGGAGGTAACCCACCGTGGAGAGCGAGCGTATCGACGCCGACGACACGCCCATCGCCTCCGACAGGCCTTCGAAGAAGGTCTTCTCGGTCGGGAAGCGCTTGAAGCGGACCTGTTGGTCGGCCGGGATGCGGGCCAGGACCTTGGCGCGGGCGACGGCGGTGTTGAAGCCGCCGAGTTCATCGACCAGGCCCAGCTGCAGCGCCTGGGCGCCGGTCCAGACCCGGCCCTTGGCGATCTCGCGCACGCGGGCGGGCGGCAGTTTGCGACCGATCGAGACGCGCTGGATGAAGCTCTCGTAGATGCGGTCCATCCACTTGGCGAAGGCCGCGCGCTGGGCCGGGGTGAAGCTGGAGGTCGGGCTGAAGGAATTGGAGTAGTCGCCGCCCACCGTCAGGTCGCGCATGTCGAGGCCGAAGCGCGCCGCCAGGTCGCCCAGCACGAACTTGCCGCCATAGACGCCGATCGAGCCGGTCAGGGTCGAGGGGTTCGCGACAATGTGGCTGGCGTCCGCCGAGATCCAGTAGCCGCCCGAGGCCGCGTAGGTGCCCATGGAGACCACCACCGGCTTGCCGGCCGCCTTGGCCGCGCGCACGGCGGCGCCGATCTGTTCGGAGGCGGTGTCGGAGCCGCCCGGCGAGGAGACGCGGAAGACGATGGCCTTCACGTCCTTGTCCTCGATGGCCTTGAAGAAGGCCTCGGCGATCTCGTCGGAGTAGATGGTGCTTTCGCGGGCGAAGGGATCGGCCTCGCCGGCGCCGGTGACGATGGGGCCCTCGGCGTTGATTACGGCGATGGCCGGGCCGTGCTGGCGCTCGGTCAGGGCCACCGAAGCCGCGTAATCCTCGAAGTCGATCATCTTGGCGCCGTCGCCGGCGCGGGCCAGCATCGCGGCCTCGACCTCGTGGACCTGGCCGACGCGGTCGATCAGCTTGCGGGCGCGGGCTTCCTCGGCCGACCACGGCCCGCCCTCGATGGTGGCGCGCAGGACGGCCGGATCCAGCTTGCGATCACGGGCGGCCTGGCCCAGGGCCGAATTGAAGATCGAGGTCATCCACGACAGGGTCGACTCGCGATGGGCCGGGG
>CAZRKY010000067.1:0-13406 GCA_964600375.1 uncultured Caulobacteraceae bacterium
GGCGCGCGCCACCCACCAGGACCGGTGCACCTGCATTCCCTCAAGCCCCGCCAGCTCCTCGACCGCCTTGTGCAGGGGAAGCAGGATCAGGTCCGACCCGCGCGCCGTGTGGGCGCGGACGTAGTGGTCCTCCATCACCAGGCAGAGGATGTCGCGGCCGAGCCGGGGCGGCAGGCGGCGCAGGAAGGCGATGCCCGGCGCGTCCGCATCGGGCGCGGGCTCGGCCGGGGCCGGCGGCTCGGCGGGGGGCAACGGCGGCGGGATCGCCGCGGCGGGCGTCGGCTCGGCCAGGCGCACGCGCAGGAAGATGTAGATCGCCGTCAGCGGCAGGCTGGTGATCACCGACTGGCCGTACCAGTCCAGCCAGCTGATCTTCTCGATGAAGGGCCAGACGGCGACGCTGGCGACGCGGGTCGCCGCCGAGACCGGGAGGGCCGCGACCACCACCACCGCCGACACCCAGGCCCAGGCCGGGATGTGGTGGCGGCGGGCCAGCGGGCGCACGGCGCGCAACGCCGCGCCATAGACGAGCGCGATGGCCAGCGAGCTCAGCGTCCACTGCAGCAGCCGCGGCAGCAGCGGCCCGTTGAAGAAGCTGCCGAAGGGCCCGAGCACCCCCAGCACGACGCCCACCGCGACGCAGACAGCGGCGTCGATGGCCCAGGCGCGAGGCGAATCGAAGTCAGGCGCGGCGGTCGTCATCGCCGCGATACTAGCGAAAGCTGGGCGGTTTGCGCGCCCTGCCCGTTCGCCCGTTCGCGAACCCGTTCGCCGAAAGACGCAAACCCTGTGGCGACCGGTCCGGACGTCGGACAAATCGAGGGCTCCTCAACGCGGGAGCCAATCATGCTCAACCTACGACGCCTGCTCATCACCCTCGCCGCCCTGGCCATCGGCCTGACCGCCGCGGCCCCGGCTTTCGCCTCCGTCGGTTTCCGGCGTCTGGCCGTCCCGGACGGAAACGGCGGGACCATGGAGGCCGGGGTCTGGTACCCCGCCGACGCCCCGGCCGCGCCGGTGAACATGGGCCTGATCCGCCCATCGGTCGCCCTGGACGCGCCCATCGTCGGCGAGGCCCTGCCGCTGATCATCATCTCCCACGGCAACGGCGGCTCCTTCGCCGGCCATGCCGACACCGCCGCGGCCCTGGCCGAGGCCGGGTTCGTCGCCGTGGCCCTGACCCATCCCGGGGACAACTACCGTGACCAGTCGCGCGCCACTGACCTGCCCGGCCGTCCGGTCCAGCTGCGCCGGCTGCTGGACTATGTGCTGGGCGAGTGGTCCGAGCGCGGCCGCCTCGATCCCGGCCGCGTCGGCGCCTTCGGCTTCTCGGCCGGCGGCTTCACGGTGATGGCCGCCGCGGGCGCGGTGGTCGATCCCGAACGCGTGCGCGACCACTGCCGCCGCCTCCCGGAGATGTTTGACTGCAGGCTGCTGGCCGCGGCCCCGATGAAGCCCGACCCCAACGTCGGCTGGCGTCGCGACGCGCGCATCCGGGCGGTCGTGGCCGCCGCGCCCGGCCTTGGCTACAGCTTCACCGACGAAAGCCTCGCCTCGATCCACATCCCGGTCCAGCTGTGGCAGGCCGCGGACGACCAGATCCTGGTTGCGCCGTGGCATGTCGAACCGGTCCGCGACCGGGTCGCCGGCGCCGAATTCCACAGGGTGGACGGCGCGGGTCACTTCGATTTCCTGACGCCTTGCCCGCCGCCGGTCCTGGCCGCTGAACCGGCCCTCTGCGGCTCGGCCCCGGGCTTCGACCGGACGGCCTTCCACGACCGCTTCAACGCCGAGGTGGTGCGCTTCTTCCGCGCAGCCCTGCCCGCCCGCTAGACGTCTTCCGCCAGCAAGTCGGCCCGGTACGCCTCCAGCCAGGTGTTCCGCGGCCGGCGCGAGCGTTCGGCGTGGTAGATGTGAGCCAGTTCCGCATACGAACGATCGAAGTCGTCGTTGACGAAGATGTAGTCGAAGTCGCCCGCGTGGGCGATTTCGTCCTTGGCGTTGGCGACCCGGCGCTCGATGACGTCGTCGGCGTCCTGGGAGCGGGTCACCAGCCGGCGCTTCAGCTCGGCCAGGCTGGGGGGCAGGATGAACACCCGCACGGCGTCCTCCGGGGCCTTGGCGGCGATGTCGCGGGCGCCCTGCCAGTCGATGTCGAACAGCACGTCGTTGCCGCCCTTCAGCGCGTCATAGATCGGCGCCTTGGGCGAGCCGTAGCGGTTGCCGTGCACGTCGGCCCATTCCATCAGGGCCTCCTCGGCGATCAGCCGGTCGAATTCGGCGTCGCTGACGAAGTGATAGTCGCGTCCGTCCACCTCGCCCGGGCGGATGCCGCGGGTGGTGGCCGACACCGAAAGCACCAGGTCGGCGTGGTCGGCCATCAGGCGGCGGCACAGCGAGGTCTTCCCCGCGCCCGAGGGGCTGGAGACGATCAGCAGGACGCCGCGGCGCGGGGTGCGGTTATTCGACATTCTGGATCTGCTCGCGGAGCTGTTCGATCACGGCTTTGAGTTCCAGACCGACGGTGGTCAAGGCTGTCGTGGCCGACTTCGAACACAGGGTGTTGGCCTCGCGCATGAATTCCTGGGCCAGGAAGTCCAGCCGGCGGCCGTTTCCCGACGCCGCCAGCAGGGTGCGGGCCGCGTCGATGTGGGCGGCCAGGCGGTCCAGCTCTTCGCGCACGTCGGCCTTGGCGGCCAGGACGGCGGCCTCCTGGACGATGCGCTCGTCCATGGCGGAGGTGTCGGCCAGCAGTTCGTTCAGGCGGCGCGAGAAGCGCTCCTTGATGGCGGCGGTCTGGGCCGCGGCCTCGGACTCGGCCTTGTGGACCAGGGCGGCGATGGCGTCGACCTGGGCGGTCAGCACCGGCAGCAGGGCCGCGCCCTCGGTCTGGCGCGAGGCCTTCAGCTGGTCCAGGGCGCGGGCGACATCGGCGGCCATGGCGGCCTCGACGGCCGCCCGGGCCTCGGCGTTGTCCTCCTCCTCCAGCACCTCCAGCACGCCGCGCAGGGCCAGCAGGCCGTCGGCCGTGGGCGGGGCGGCGTCGCCGGCGGCGACCTGGGCGCGGCTGAGTTCGAGATAGCGGTCCAGCAGCTCCTGGTTCACCCGAACGGCCGAGACCGTCTCGGTCTTGCGGGCCTGGATGTTCACCGTCACCTGGCCGCGGGCGAACCGCGCCTGCGAGGCCTCGCGGGTCGAGCGCTCGAGCGCGTCAAAACCGCTGGGGGTGCGCACCCGGGTCTCGAGGTTGCGGCCGTTGACCGAGCGGGCCTCGACGGCCCAGCTCCAGTCGCCCTGGGCGCCCTCGACCCGCGAAAACCCGGTCATGCCGGAGAAGCTCATCGGCTCTCAGCCTTCCGGCCGCGCCTTGCGGGCGGCCTCGATCTCGCGCCAGCGCAGCACGTTGCGTTCGTGTTCGGCCGAGGTCACGGCGAAGGAGTGCCCGCCGGTGCCGTTGGCGACGAAGAACAGCTCGCGCGTGTTCATCGGGTTCAGCACCGCCGCGATCGAGGCCCGGCCCGGATTGGCGATCGGGCCCGGCGGAAGGCCGGCGTGGCGGTAGCTGTTCCAGGGGCTGTCGGAATCGAGCTCCGATCGGCGGATGCCGCGGCCCAGCGGCTCGCCCTTGGAGATGCCGTAGATGATGGTCGGGTCGGCGGCCAGCGGCATGCCCTGGCGCAGGCGGTTGATGTAGACCCCGGCCACGCGCGGGCGCTCGGCGCCGAGCCGGGTCTCCTTCTCGACGATGGCGGCCAGGTTGATGGCCTCTTCCGGCGTGTTGATGGGCAGGCCCTGGGCGCGCTTCTCCCACAACTCGGCCAGCACCTTGTTGCGCGCCTCGGTCATGCGCTGCAGCACCGCCGCCCGGCTCTCGCCGCGGGTGACCTCATAGGTCTCGGGCAGGATCGATCCCTCGGGCGGGACGGTGACCGTGCCGGTCAGGACCGGTTCGGCCATCAGGATGCGCACGGCCATGGCCGAGGTGCGGCCCTCGGGGATGGTCACGAAGTGGCGGACCACGCTGCCAGTCTTCAGATTTCGGATGATGGTGTCGAGCGAAGCGCAGGACTTGAATTGATATTCCCCCGCACGCAGCCCGCGGTCCGCGCCGGTCAGCTGCACCGCCAGGCGGAAGGTGTCGGTCGAGCGGATGACCCCGGACCGCTTCAGCGTCGAGGCGATCTCCGAGACGCCCGAGCCAGGCCGCAGGATGACGATGGTGTCGGCGCCCGACGCCGTCTTCGGACCCGGCCCGTAAAGGGTCATCCACAGCCCGACACCGGCGAAGATGAAGACCAGGAACAGGGTGGCCGACAGCCCGGCCAGAAAGGCGATCAGACGCGCCGGCTTCTGGCGGGGAGCTGTCGGGGCCACGTCAGGCCACGCGCTTGAAGACCAGGGATGCGTTCGTCCCGCCGAAGCCGAAGCTGTTGGACAGGACGTAGTCGATCTTCATTGGCTTGGCCTTGTGCGGCACCAGGTCGATGGCCGTCTCGACGGAGGGGTTGTCGAGGTTGATGGTCGGCGGCGCGATCTGGTCGCGGATTGCCAGGCACGAGAAGGCGGCCTCCACCGACCCGGCGGCGCCCAGCAGGTGGCCGATGGCGCTCTTGGTCGAGGACATGGTGGCCTTGCCCGCCGCATTGCCCAGCAGGCGCTCGACGGCCCCCAGTTCGATCTCGTCGCCCAGCGGCGTCGAGGTGCCGTGCGCGTTGATGTAATCGATGTCGGCCGGGCTGATGCCCGCGTCCTTCAGCGAGGCGGCCATGGCGCGATAGCCGCCGTTGCCGTCCGAGGCCGGGGCGGTCATGTGGTAGGCGTCGCCGGACATGCCGTAGCCGACCACCTCGGCGTAGATCCTGGCCCCGCGGGCCTTGGCGTGTTCGTACTCTTCCAGCACCAGGATGCCGGCGCCCTCGCCCATGACGAAGCCGTCGCGGTCCTTGTCGTAGGGGCGCGAGGCCTTTTCGGGCGTGTCATTGAAGCCGGTGGAGACCGCGCGGCAGGCGATGAAGCCGGCCACGCCCAGGGGCACGATCGAGCTTTCCGTGCCGCCCGCCACCATCACGTCGGCGTCGCCGTAGCGGATCATGCGGAAGGCGTCGCCCACGGCGTGCGCGCCGGTGGCGCAGGCGGTGACGACCGCGTGGTTGGGGCCCTTCAGGCCGTAACGGATGGAGACCTGGCCCGAGGACAGGTTGATCAGCGAAGAGGGAATGAAGAAGGGGCCGACGCCGCGGCGGGGGCCCTTTTCCTTCAGCTCCAGCGCCGCTTCCTCGATCGGGCCCAGCCCGCCGATGCCCGAGCCGATGATGACCCCGGTGCGCTCCTTCTCGGCCTCGTCTTCGGGGGGCCAGTTGGCGTCGCGCAGGGCTTCGTCCGCCGCGGCCAGGGCGTACATGATGAAGTCGTCCATCCGGCGCCGGTCGCGCGAGGAGACGACCTTTTCGGGGTCGAAGGAGCCGGGGTCGTCCCGCGAGCCGCCGCCGCGGCCGTCCACGGTCGGAATCTCGCAGGCGATCTGGCAGGCGTAGTCGGAGACGTCGAAGGCCGTGATCCGGCCCGCCCCTGATTCGCCCGCCAGCAGGCGCTTCCAGGTGGCGTCCACACCCCAACCGAGCGGGGTCAGCAATCCAATTCCGGTGACGACGACACGGCGCATGACGTTGATCCCGTTACCCACAAAAAAGTTCGCGGCCGGCCCCGCCCCCCTAGATAGGGAGGCGGCGCGGCGGCCGCGACTTCAAACCGGCGTCAAGCTTAGCCGGCCGACTTTTCGGTGATGAACTTCACCGCGTCGCCGACGGTCTGGATGTGCTCGGCGGCGTCGTCGGGGATTTCGATGTCGAATTCCTCTTCGAAGGCCATGACCAGTTCGACGTTATCCAGGCTGTCCGCGCCCAGATCGTCGATGAAGCTGGCCTTTTCCGTCACCTTGTCCGGGTCGGCGTCCAGGTGGTCGATCACGATCTTGCGTACGCGTTCGAGGATATCGGACATTCGTCTGTGCCTTCTGTGTTCTCACCGCCTCGAGGCGGCTCTCGCGCCGTTCGGTGTCATGCCGACGCGGCTTTCGCAAGCCCTAACGGAAGCTCAGGGCCCGATGTTGGGGCGTAACATAGTCACGCGGGGCGAAAAAGCACGGCCCCTGCATCAGATCATCGCCATGCCGCCATTCACGTGAAGGGTCTGACCAGTGACGTATGCGGCTTCGTCAGACGCCAGGTAGACGGCAGCCGCGGCGATCTCCTCGCCGGTGCCGAGTCGGCCTGAGGGAATCTTGGTCAGGATCGCCTCGCGCTGCTGCTCGGTCAGCACGTCGGTCATGGGCGAGGTGATGAAGCCGGGCGCGATGCAGTTCACCGTGATGCCGCGCGACCCGACCTCCTGGGCCAGCGACTTGGAGAACCCGATCATCCCGGCCTTGGACGCCGCGTAGTTGGCCTGGCCGGGATTGCCGGTGACGCCGACGACGGAGGTGACGCCGATGATGCGGCCGGCGCGACGCTTCATCATCCCGCGCATCGCGGCGCGCGAGAGGCGGAAGTAGCTCTCGAGGTTGACCCGGATGACCGCGTCCCAGTCCTCGTCTTTCATCCGCATCAACAGGCCGTCCTTGGTGATGCCCGCATTGGCGATGAGGATGTCCAGGCCCGCGCCGGCTGCGGTCTCGGCGGCTTCCACCAGGCCGTCGACGGCGGCGGGGTCCGACAGGTTGCAGGCCGCGACATGGGCGCGCCCGCCCAGTTCGGACGCCAGCTCCTGCAGGACGCCCTCGCGCGTGCCCGACAGCACAACGGTCGCGCCCTGGCCATGCAGCGCCTTGGCGATGGCTGAGCCGAGGCCGCCGGTGGCGCCGGTGACCAGCGCGGTCTTTCCAGTCAGGTCGAACATCTCATTCTCCTCTCCCTCTCTTTCAGGAGAGGGTGGCAGCGAAGCTGACGGGTGTGGTCTTGCGACCGTCAGGCTCGTGAAAACCGGCCACCGTAGCTGGGCCATACCCTGGCCGCTGGCGCGGCCTGTCCCTTTCCTGAAGGAAAGGGAGATTCGAACTCACGCCAAACTGCGCGCGAACTGTTCCAGGTCGGACGGCGTATTCAGCGGCGTGGCCTCGATGTCCGGCGCGATGCGCTTGGCCATGCCCGACAGCACCTTGCCGGCCCCGGCTTCAGCGAAGCGGGTGACGGCGCCGTCGGTCGCCAGCCACTCGACGCTCTCGCGCCAGCGGACGCGGCCGGTGACCTGTTCGACCAGCAGGCGGCGGATCTCCTCGGGGTCCAGCGTCGGCCGCGCCGTGACGTTGGCGACCACGGCGGTGCGCGGCGCGAAGATCTCGGCCGCGGCCAGCGCGGTGGCCATCTCGTCGGCGGCGGGCTGCATCAGGGGGCAGTGGAAGGGCGCCGAGACGTTCAGCGGGATGGCGCGCGCGCCCAGTTCCTTGGCCTTCTCGATGGCCTTGTCGACGGCGGCCTTGTCGCCGGAGATGACGATGTTGCCGTTGTTGTTGTCGTTGGCCACGACGCAGACGCCGACTTCCGAGCCGGCCTTGGCGGCTTCCTCGGCCAGGGCCAGGTCGGTCTTCGGGCCGATCAGCGAGGCCATGGCGCCCTGCCCCACCGGCACGGCGCGCTGCATGGCCTGGCCACGCAGCTTCAGCAGGCGCGCGGTGTCGGCGAGCGTGATCGCCTCGGCGGCGGCCAGCGCCGAGTATTCCCCCAGGGAGTGGCCGGCCACGAAGTTGGCCCTGGTGATGTCGATGTCGAACTCGGCCTTCAGCGTGCGCACCACCGCCAGCGACACCGCCATCAGGGCGGGCTGGGCGTTTTCGGTCAGCGTCAGGTCGCTCTCGGGACCCTCCTGCATCAGCTTGAACAGCTTCTGGCCCAGCGCGTCGTCGACCTCCTGGAAGACCTCGCGGGCGGGGGCGAAGGCTTCCGCCAGCTCGCCGCCCATGCCGATGGCCTGGCTGCCCTGGCCGGGGAAAAGGAAGGCTAGGCTCATGGCCGGAATCCTCTCGCGGTTCGGCGCGGAGGGTTAGGCCAAGCCGCCGGACGCGGCAAGCGGGGCCAGATGGCCGCTTGACCGGACATAATGTCCGCTTTAGCATACATCTTGTCTGCTGGAGATTACCCTTGGTCCGCATCGCCGTCGTTTTCCTGATCAGCCTCGCCGTCGGCTGGGGGTTGAGCCTGCAGGGCCTGCCCTGGCCTGTGCAGCCGGGCTTCATCGGCGTAGCCATCCTGATCGCCGCCGCCTTCGCCGCCCGGGCCTGGTGGGCGAATCGGGCCCTGACCGGCGACGAGCCCGGCCCCCCTGAGCGCGAAGCCTGGCACGCGCTGGTCGGCTATGCGGTGATCGCCGGACACATGGTCGGGGGCTTAAGCCAGCGCACCGACCTGCATGTCGGCGCGGGCAATACCCTGGCCCTGGACAGCTGGCTCCTGGTCGCGGGGGCGGTGGCCGGCTACCTGATCGTGCGCTCGCGCGACCGAACCCGCGACGAGCGCGACCACGCCTTCCAGAACCGGGGCAACGTGGCCGGCTACTGGAGCCTGTGCGGCTCGATCGTGGTCCTGTCGCTATACCTCGCCTTCATCCCGCCGCCGGGGCTCGACGGCTTCACCCACTTCTTCATCGCCAACCTGATCATCGGCCTGATCGTGCTGTCGGAGGTGGTGAAACAGCTGACGCGCCTGATCGCCTATGCGCACGACCATCGGCAGGGCTGAGCATGGCCGCGTCCCCCATCGGCAACCACCTGCGCCGCCTTCGCTTCGAGCACGGCGAGATGACCCAGGAGGCGTTGGCCAAGGCCGCCGGGATCACGCGCCAGACCATCATCGCCCTGGAAGGCGGCCGCTACGCCCCATCGCTGGAGCTGGCCATGCGCCTGGCTCACGTCTTCGGACGCGGCGTGGACGACATCTTCTTCTGGACCGATCCGCCCCCGGCCCGGCCGACCTGAACCTCCAACACCCCTAGATTCCAACGACCCAGAACAAGGTCCCCTGACATGACAAATCGTCTCTTCCTCGCGGCCCTCGCGGTCGCGACGCTGGCCCCGTGCGCCCTGGCGTCCTCCTGGGCCCACGCCCAGAGCTTCGAGTTCCGGCCCCAGCGCGGCGCCCTGCCCGGCGACCCCGGCACGGTGGTGGTGAATGACCTCTCGCCGGGCCAGACCGTCGAGATCGCCGCGGAGCGCAGCTTCAACGATGGGCGGCTGTTCCGCTCGGCGGCGCGGTTCAGGGCCGATCGCCGCGGCCGCATCGACCTCGGCCGTGACGCCCCGATCGAGGGCAGCTGGGCCGGCGCGGACCGGGCCGGCCCCTTCTGGTCGATGACCGACCAGGGCCGCGCCGCGCCGACGGACTGGAAGAGCGGCGAAGTGCGCTTCACGGCCCGCGCCGGGGACGCCGTCCTCGCCACCGCCATGACCAGCGTCCGCGCCGTGCGGCCCGGCGTGACCTCCACCGCCATTTCCGGTTTCCCGGCCGCGCTGTTCCACGTCATCCCGGACGGCAGGCCCAAGCCGGTGATCATCGTCCTGCACGGCGCCGAAGGCGGGACCGGGGCAAGCTGGCGCTTCGGGCCGGCGCTCGCCTCGCTCGGCTACGCGGTGGTCGGCCTGCCCTACTATTCCGCCGACTGGGGCCAGGGGCCGAAAGCAATCCCCGAGCTTCCCGGCAGCTTCATCGACATCCGCGTCGACCAGCTGGCGGCGGTGCGCGCCTGGCTGCGGACCCAGCCCGAGGCCGACGCCGGGCGCATCGGCCTGTTCGGCGGCTCCAAGGGCGCCGAGTTCGCGCTGATCGCGGCGAGCAAGTTCGACTGGATCAGGGCCGTGGTCGCCTACGCGCCCTCGGACCTGGTCTGGGAGGGCTGGGGCCTGGAGATGATCGAGGCGGAGGGCACGCGGTCGTCCTTCTCGTTCCGCGGCCAGCCCCTGCCCTTCATGCCCTACAAGGGCTTCGTCGAGGCCCTGCTGGCCGGGCCCGGCGCCGACCTGCTCAAGGTGCACGAGGAGGGCCGCGCCGCCCATCCCGAGCGCGAAGCCGCCGCGCGCATCCGCGTGGAAGACTATCGCGGCCGGCTGATGCTGGTGGCCGGCGACGATGACCGGCTGTGGGCCTCCGGCCGGATGGCCCGCAACATCGTCGCGTCGCGCCGCGCCGCCGGGCTGGACACGACGCTGCTCGTCTTCCCCGGCGTCGGGCACGACACCGCGGGCGACGGGTTCTATCCCACCGCGCCGGACGTGGTGCGCGGCGGCAGCGCCCGGGCCAACGCCCATGCCCAGGCAGAGGCCTGGCCCCGGATGGCGGCCTTCCTGAAGGCGGCGCTGAATCCCTAGGATGGGCCGGCATCCTGGGATTTCACCGAAACCCGGGATGACGCCAAAATAGATGTTTCAGGGCCCCCGCAGGCCTTGCCGACGACGCCTTTGCCGGTGAATGCTCGGGCGTCGATGGAGCCGCGCCAGATGACTCGCACCAGACTGTTCGCCCTGCCCTTCCTGGCCCTCGGCCTGGCCCTTGCGGCCTGCACCGCGAGCGCCGCGGCCACGCCGCCGCGCCCGGTGTTCGACAGCGTCCAGGCCAACCTGGCGCGGGAGTCGGTCGTGCTGGTCGAGGACGGCCAGACCCCGCCCGCCAACCTGACCACCCCGCCCGCCGAGATGTTCTCCAAGGTCGACATCAACGGCGACGGCAAGCCCGACTGGCGCGTCGACTATGAGCATGCCCCGAACGCCTCGCTGTGGTGCGGCACCGGCGGCTGTCGCAACGAGCTGTGGGTGTCGGGGCCGGGCGACAGCTACCGCCGCGTGATGAGCGTCGGCATGCGCCTCTTCAAGCTCAGCCGCCGCGGCGGCGTGGCGCGGCTGGACCTCGACTTCCATGGCAGCCTCTGCGGCGGCTATGGCGTCCAGGCCTGCCCGCGCAGCTACCTGTGGAACGAACAGGCCGGCGCCTTCCTCGAGACCGCCGCGCCGGGCAATCACACCTGGCTGGCGGGCGGCCCCCACGCGCTTGCGGAGGCCGACCTGACGCGCGCCCCCGCGCCGGTGCTGGCGGCGCTGGAACGGACCCAGATGCAGTGCCAGGCCACGAACGGCCGCTATGACGCCGAATGGGGCGTGACTTCGATCCCCGACCTCGACGGCGACGGCGCCCGCGACTGGGTGGTCGGCTCGGCCTACATGGACTGCGACTATCGCGACGGCGTCCCGCCCGACAGCAAGCCCGACCTGTCGATGATGGTCTTCGTCACCGGCGGCGACGCGGCCCAGCCCCGGCTGGCGCTGGAGGGCAGGGAGATGCGCTACGGCATCGACATCGCCTCGACGCCCGCGGCCTTCTACGCCGCCGAGCTCGAGGCCGAGTGCGAGTACGAGAAGCCCTGCGGCCGGCGGCTGCGCTTCGACCCCGCGACCGGGCATCTGACCGACTAGCCCTTCCCGCGCTTGCCTTTGCGGCGCCTTTCGCGTACATCCGCGCGCTCTCTGGAAGGCGGTCCCTCGCGGCTTTCAACTGACCACGCATTCAGCGCGGTCGACGCGAACGGATCCATCGCTTCCCCGGACCTTCCGCCGGGACAAGCGCCGCCTCCGCAAAGGAAGAGGAAAATGGCACTCTACGAACACGTTATCATTGCGCGGCAGGACATCTCCGCGCAGCAGGCCGAGGCGTTGAACGACACGCTGAAGGGCCTGATCGAAGAAGGCGGCGGCTCGGTCGCCAAGATCGAGTACTGGGGTCTCCGGAACCTGACGTACCGCATCAAGAAGAACCGCAAGGGTCACTACTCCCTCCTGGCGCTCGACGCCCCCGCCCCGGCGGTGAAGGAGATGGAGCGCCAGCTGTCCATCAACGAGGACGTGCTGCGCTACATGACCGTCCGCGTCGACGAGCTGGACCTCGAACTGTCGCCGATCCTGGCCCGCAAGGAACGTGAGCGCGAACGCGAACGCGATCGTCCGGGCGGCCCGCGCGGCGGCTACGAAGACCTGGTGTAGGGAGAGAAATCATGACCGACGTTGAAGCTCCCGCCACCCCCGGCTCCGCTGCCGGCGCCGGCGGCGCCCGCCGCCCGTTCTTCCGCCGCCGCAAGGTTTGCCCGTTCTCGGGCGCCGGCGCGCCGAAGATCGACTACAAGGACGTCAAGCTCCTGCAGCGCTACATCTCCGAGCGCGGCAAGATCGTGCCCTCGCGCATCACCGCCGTGTCGCAGATCAAGCAACGGGAACTGGCCCGCGCCATCAAGCGCGCCCGCTTCCTGGCGCTCCTGCCGTACGTTGTGAAGTAAGGACCAGAGCACATGAAAGTCATTCTGCTCGAACGCGTCGACCGCCTCGGCGGCATCGGCGAGACGGTCCAGGTGAAGGACGGCTTCGCCCGTAACTTCCTCCTGCCCCGCAACAAGGCCCTGCGCGCCACGGAAGCCAACCAGAAGATCTTCGACGCCCAGCGCGCGACGATCGAGGCCCGCAACGCCGCCAACAAGGCCGAGGCCGAAAAGCAGGGCGAAGCCCTGGACGGCACGTCCTACGTCCTGATCCGTCAGGCCGGCGAAACCGGCCAGATGTACGGCTCGGTCGCCGCCCGCGACGTCGCCGACGCCATCAAGGCTGAAGGCGGCAATGTGGAGCGTTCGCAGGTTGTCCTCAACCTGCCGATCAAGACCCTCGGCGTCCATGAGGTGAAGATCCGCCTGCACTCGGAAGTGACCATCACCGTCAAGGTGAACGTCGCCCGTTCGCAGGACGAGGCCGAACGTCAGGCCAAGGGCGAGAACGTGATCGCTTCCCAGTTCGAGGAAGAGCGCGCCATCGCCGAAGAAGCCGCGGAAGACATGAAGGAAGGCGGCGCCGGCGAGGCCATGGCCAACGCCGGTCCGGGCGAACTCTAGAGCCCGATCGCCTGCCGTCGTCGACCGACGACCGAAAGTTTGCGGCCCGGGACCTGTCCCGGGCCGTTTTCTTTTGTCCGCGACCGGCGCACTATCGCGGTATGAAACAAGCCCTGCACCTCGCGGCGGCCGTGTTCGCCGCGTCCCTCCTCGCCGCCGGATCCTCCAGCGCCGCCGTGCTCGTGCTCGGCGACGGCCTGGCTGGCCAGTGTTCCCTCGCCGCCCTCCAGCCGGGCGCCAGCTCCAACGGGGTCGCGGCCTGCAACCAGGCGCTCCGCGACGAGGCGCTCAGTCCCCGCGACCGGGCCGCCACCTTCGTCAACCGCGGGGTCCTGCGCCTGCGCACCCGCGCCTATGACCAGGCCATCGCGGACTTCAACGCGGCGCTGCGCATCAACCCCAACCTGGGCGAGGCCCTGGTCAACCGCGGCGCCGCCCGCATCGGCCAGCACCGCTACGGCGATGCGTTGGGCGACCTCGAGCGCGGCTCCAGCCTGGGC
>CAZRKY010000068.1:0-13349 GCA_964600375.1 uncultured Caulobacteraceae bacterium
CCTGAGGCTCGTCGAACACCATGTCGACCGTGTTGATCGGACCGCAGGGGACCCCCGCCGGCTCCAGCAGATCCATCCACTCCCGCGTGGTGCGCGTGACCGTGTGGGCGGTGAGCAGGGGAATCAGCGCGATGCGGTTGCGCACCCGGTTGGCGTTGCCGACGAAGCGCGGGTCGTCGGCCAGGCCGGCGTCGCCCAGCACCCGGCACAGCCCGTGGAACTGGCCGTCGTTGCCCACGGCGATGACGATGGCTCCGTCCGCCGTCGAGAACGGCTGGTAGGGCACCAGATTGGGGTGGGCGTTGCCCATCCGCGCCGGGACCTGGCCGGACACGAACCAGTTGGTGGCGATATTGGCCAGCATGGCCGCCTGGACGTCGAACAGGGCCATGTCGATGGCCTGACCCTGACCGGTCGTCCGCGCGTGCAGCAGGGCCGCCAGGATGGCGCTGGACGCATACATGCCGGTGAACAGGTCGGCGACCGCGACGCCGACCTTCATGGGCTCGCCGCCGGGGTGGCCTTCGGCCTGGCCGGTGATCGACATCAGCCCGCCCATGGCCTGGATCATGTAGTCGTAGCCGGCGCTGTGGGCGTGGGGCCCATCGTGGCCGAAGCCGGTGATCGAGCAATAGACCAGCTTCGGGTTCACCGCCTTCAGCGACGCGTAGTCGAGGTGGTACTTGGCCAGCCCCCCGGTCTTGAAGTTCTCCACCACCACATCGGCCCTGGCCGCCAGTTCGCGCAGCAGGGCGTTGCCCTCGGGCTTGGCCATGTCGACGGTGATCGAGCGCTTGTTGCGGTTGGCGGCGAAATAGTAGGCGGCGTCCGAAGGCTTGCCGTCGAGGTCAGTGGTGAAGGGCGGCCCCCAGGCGCGCGTGTCGTCGCCCGCGCCCGGCCGCTCGACCTTGATCACCTCGGCGCCGAGATCGGCCAGCACCTGGGTCGACCAGGGACCGGCGAGGACCCGGGACATGTCGAGGACGACGACGCCGGCGAGGGGGCCTGAGGCGTGGCCGGTGGGAGTGGGGGATTCGGTCATGGGACTACCCATACCCTCCCGTCATCCTCGGGCGAAGCAGCCGCAGGCTGCGCAGACCCGAGGATCCTGCAGAGCCGACGTCGATGAAGGCGTTGGATGGCGTCCAGCTTTGCGGGTTTCGCTGCTGGGTCCTCGGATCGGCGCGCTGCGCGCTTGTCCGAGGATAACGGACTGGAGAGGCGTGGGCGGAGTCAGAGCCCCGGGTCGTAGCTTCCCGACTGGCGGCAGCGTTCTTCGCGGGCCTCCTGCGCGCGGTCGTCCAGTTCGTCGGCCAGCTTGCAGATGCTCTTCGAGGCCGTGGTCTTGTGCACGCCGGGGATCAGGGCGTGGATGAAGCAGCACGCGGCGATGCCCAGCACGCGGAAACCGTAGCTGGCGGAATGGCCGAAGTGCTCGAAATAGGTTTCCTTCACATCGCGCGGATGCTCGAGGAACAGTCGGTCGAAGGCGCTGCTTCCCTGCGCCGCCTGCGGCGCGGCGTGAGTGCGATCGGTCGCTTGCACGGACATTCCCTGGTCAGGCCCCCCTGTTTCGCGGGGCTTCTTTGAGCTAGAGGCTCCCCCGAACGGCGTTAGTCAGCCGAAGCACCCCAGATAGCACGGGCCGCGCCGAAGCGATATTCTGCGCGCCTGACGAGAGAAATGACCATGCCGCTCGACGCCGCAGCCGCCAAGGCGCCCGCCAAGACCTTCAAGTGGGAAGACCCGCTGGATCTCGACGGCCAGCTGACCGAGGACGAGCGCGCCATCTACGAGGCCGCCCGCACCTACGCCCAGGACAAGCTCCTGCCGCGCGTCGTGTCCGCCTTCGCCGACGAGCGCTTCGACGCCGAGATCATGAAGGAGCTCGGCGAGATGGGCTTCCTGGGCGCGACCCTGCCGGAACAGTACGGCGGCTCGGGCGTCAGCCACGTCGCCTACGGCCTGATCGCGCGCGCCATCGAGGCGGTGGATTCCGGCTACCGCTCGGCCATGAGCGTGCAGTCGTCGCTGGCCATGTACCCGATCTACGCCTTCGGCTCCGAAGAGCAGAAGATGAAGTGGCTGCCCCGCATGGCGGCCGGCGAGGTCGTCGGCTGCTTCGGCCTGACCGAGGCCGACGGCGGGTCGGACCCCGCCTCGATGAAGACCCGGGCCGAGAAGGTCGCCGGCGGCTACCGGCTGAACGGCGGCAAGTACTGGATCACCAACAGCCCGATCAGCGACATCGCCATCGTCTGGGCCAAGCTGGACGGCGAGATCCGCGGCTTCATCGTCGAGGCCAGCCTGCCCGGTTTCTCGGCCAACAAGATCGAGGGCAAGCTTTCGTTGCGCGCCTCGATCACCGGCGACATCGGCCTGTCGGACGTGGTGGTGGGCGAGGACGCCCTGCTGCCGGGCGTGAAGGGCCTGCGCGGGCCGTTCTCGTGCCTGAACAAGGCGCGTTACGGCATTAGCTGGGGCGCCATGGGCGCGGCTGAGGACTGCTTCCTGCGCGCCCGCGACTACGTCTCCGAGCGCATCCTGTTCGGCCGGCCGCTGTCGTCGCGCCAGCTGGTGCAGAAGAAGCTGGCCGACATGTCGACCGAGATCGCGCTGGGCTACCAGGGCGCGCTGGCCGTTGGTCGCCTGCTCGACCAGAACGCCTGGGTCCCCGAAGCCATCTCGATGATGAAGCGCAACAACTGCGGCAAGGCGCTGGCCATCGCGCGCGAGACCCGCGACATGCACGGCGGCGCCGGCATCACCGGTGAAATGCACGTCATGCGCCACGCCATGAACCTGGAAACCGTGAACACCTACGAAGGCGCCCACGACGTCCACGCCCTGATCCTGGGCCGTGCGATCACCGGCGAGAGCGCGTTCTGATCTCCTTCCCCCCTTGAGGGGGAAGAGGGCCCCGCGCACCGGAGCGGCGTCAGCCGCGAAGGTATTCGCGCGGGAGATGGGGGGTCGCGCCGACGGCGAAGGGAGACCCCCTTCCTCCGGCGCGGGCCTGCGCTGCGCTCCGGCGCGCCGGGACCTCCTTCCCCTCAAGGGGGAAGGAAAGGCACACCGAGGACCTCACCTCATCCAGCATCAGCCCATAGGGGCGGTACTCAGCCATGGCCTGCCTCCAGCCGCGCCTGCGCGGCCTGCGTCTCGTCGATCAGGCTGAGCCGCACCGCCAACGCGATCATGTCCGCCGGCGGGCCGCCCTGGCGGCTGAGCGCCGCGCGCACCTGCTCAGGGGTGACCACGCCCTGTTCGACCAGGTAATCGCCCAGCCGCTTCGGCTGGCTCCAGTAGCCCTCCAGCGCCGCCTGCAGCTTGCGGTGACCGATGGCGCCGGTGCGCACCAGCATGTCGCCCAGCCGCGCATAGCCTGACCGAACCTGGCGCCACAGCCGCTCGGCGCCGTGGGCGTCGATCATTCCCAGCCGCAACATCGCGTCGGTCTGGGCCTGGCTGGCGGCCCAGGGTCCGGGGTTCCAGCCCCAGCGCACGGCGAAGGCCAGGTCGCTGAGCGGCGCATAGGCCCAGCGCACGGTCTTGATCCCGTGGCCTGAGCAGACCGCCTCGATGCGGGCCTTTTCCTCACGCGCCACCGGCTCGGCCACGGCGAGGTCGATGCGGTCGCCATCGCGGGCGATGGGGACGACGCCGCAGCGGGCGGCCTGGCGGGGCTTGAGCGTCGCCAGCACGCTGGCTGGAATGGCGAAGGCGTCGCAGGCGACCGCCTGGCTCTCCTCGCGCTCGGCGAAGGCCTCGGCCAGATGCTGGTCCTCGACCGCGCCCATGTCGACCAGCAAGAGGCCCAGCGGCCGGTAGGCCTGCTTCTGGGCTGCAAGGGCGGCGTCCAGGGCGGACACCTCGACGTGGTTCCAGAACCTGAGCAGGTCGCCGATCCGCCCACGGCTCCGCTGCATGTCGGCGAAAGACGGGAAGGCGTGGGTGGTCTTGTCCCAGGCGATCGGCTTGCCGTTCATCAGGTGGCCGACGAACTGGTTGAGCGCCCGCCAGAAGGCCTGGAAACCGATGATGTTGGAGACCACGATCCGGACCGGCGCCAGCAGGACGTGCCGCTTGCCGTGGTTGGACAGGGTGAACCACATGCGGTGGCCGACCCGGTTCAGCAGGAACAGGAAGTTGACCAGGATCAGGTCCCAGACCCAGCGCTGCTCGACCAGCGGCGGAAGGTCGGCGGCGCGCGGCCACACCCAGGTCAGGCCCACCCATCCGAAATACTGTAGCACGATCAGGTAGCCGAGCGCGCCGGTGGGGGCGGTGATCAGGGCCTTGCGGTCGCGGAACAGGAAGTAGCGGTTGGCCAGGTCGCCGAACCAGCCCAGCTGGCGCCAGCCCATGTAGGAAATGCCCAGCATCCAGCGCGACTTCTGGCGCACCGAGGCGGTCCAGCGGTCGGGGAAGAACTCCTTGGTGGCCACCAGCTCGCGCTGCAACACCTGGACCTGGCCGGGCCGGAACCAGGCCTTCCGCCACCGCAGCACCTTGGCGAAATAGCGCACGAAGGCCGAGGTGAAGCCCAGCGCCCGCAACCGGTGGCCGACGTCGTAGTCCTCGGTCAGGCTGTCGGTGTTGAAGGGTTGGTTGTCGTTCTCGAGCCTGAGCGCCAGCATGGCGTCCCGCGCAAAGGCCGTGGCCACGCCGGCGGACGGCGTCATGTTGGCCATGGCCGAGCGGACCTGCAGGTCCTTGGTATGGAACTCGGCGAACTCGTCCATGTAGTGGCACGCCACCATCCGGAACCAGCGCCGGTTCATCGACAGCACCGGGAGCTGGATCATGCCCTGGCCCTCGATGAACCAGTTGACGGTGCGCAGCCCGAAGGGATGCACCACGTCCTCGGCGTCGTGCATCAGGAAGACGTCGAAGGTTTCGCCGTTCTCGGCCTCCCAGGCCAGGATGCCGTGCACCAGAATGTTCAGGCAGTCGGCCTTGGACGTCGGCCCGTCGCGGGGCACGGTCGCCATGTGCACATTGCCGAAGCGCTGCATCACCCGGGCGACCTCGGCCTGGGTGGCCGGGTCGTTCTGGTAGACGCCCACGAAGATGTGGAAGCGCTCGTAGTCGAAGGTCGAGAGGGTGTTGGCCACCATCGAGGCGATGACCTCGCTCTCCTGCCAGGCCGGCACCATGATGGCGATGCGCTTCTCGGGCGCGCGCTGCAGCCGAACCTGGGCCGGCGGCTTCTTCCACAGGCTCTTGATCCCCCGGCCGATGGCCAGGCGCCAGTAGCAGAAGTCGATGAACAGGTCGTCCAGCGACGAGATGAAGATCAACACCGAGACGATGATCAGCGTCAGCTGAACCCCGCCCCAGTAGGCCGTCAGGACCCGGTAGGGACCGTCGGCGTCAACCCAGCCCGCGAAGCCGTCGGCTCCGCCCTGGATCCCCTCAAGGATCGTTTCCATGACCACGCCCCCATGGCCACTCAGCGCCCGCCGAAGCGGGTGGTCAGGGTGAAGAGCAGGCGCGGCCCGAAGCGGTCCTCGTCCACGCCCTTGGGCTTGCCGACCGGCCGGGCGTAGACGATGTCGAGCTGGGCCTTGTCGCCGAGCTTGATGCGCAGGCCGCCGCCGCCGAGCGCGATGCGCGAACGGCGCGGGCCGTAGTCGTCGTTGTTCCAGGCCTGTGCGCCCTCGATGAAGGCGAGCGGGCTGACGCTCCAGCCGCCCATGTCGCGGGCCGGGCCGAACCAGTCGAGTCCCACGGCGACGCCCTTGTCGCCATAGAGCGCGCCGGGATCGAGCCCGCGCCCGCCGGGCGTGCCGCCGAAGTTGAACTCCTCGTAGGCCAGCAGGCCGTCGTCGCTCCACTGGCCGCGCACGCGCGCCTGGATGGTCCCGCCGCCGAGCGGCCGGTGGGCCGACGCCTCGGCGCGGACCACCGTGGCCTGCGGGTTGGCGTCCGGGCGGCTGAGCAGCGGATCGCCCGGCCGGCTGGCGCCCAGGGCGTCCAGGCCCTGGCGCACCGAAAGGTCGGCGCTCTGGCCGCTGTCGCCATCGACGCGATCGAGGTGCACGCCGAGATAGCCGACCGTCAGGTCGTCCCGCGCCGTCGTCGGTCCGCCCAGCAATTCAGTGCGCTGGCTGACCGATTCCAGCCCCGCGCGACCGAAGACGACTACACCCGGCGCGGTGGCCAGCGGCTTGTCCAGCTCAATGCGGGCCAGCCGCGTCTCGCCGTGGGTGTCGGGCAGGGGCGCCCGCTCGTCCGGCGTCTGTTCGTACCAGCCAAGGTCCACGCGGCCGCCCAGGCCGTCGTCATTGAGCAGCACGCGTGACGAGGCCTGCACCCCGCGCTGGCGGTCGCCGGTCAGGGAATGGAAGACCCCGATCTGGGTCTGGTCGTAGGCGGGTGTGACACCGTTGACGATCGCGGTCGCCCCGCCCCACCACTCGCCGACGCTGGAGGGCGCGTTGTTCTGGATGCTGGCGAAGACATGGGCGTCCGGGATCGGGGCGTCGATGACCAGGGTCACGACGCTGGGGTCGGCGGCGCTGGGCGCGGCCTTGAGGCTGACGCTCCACACACCCTGCCGGTTGGCCAGCGCCAGGCCCTGGCGCAGGGCCGAGGCCTTCAGCGGCTGGCCCGGCCTCACCTGGCCGAAGGCGCGGCGCAGGAAGGCGTCCAGGCGCGGATCGCCGGTATCGATGACGACCGCCTCGACCCGCCCTTCCTTGACGGTCAGGCGCCAAACGCCCGGCGTCTCGGCCTGCACAATCCCGGCGTCGGCAGTCACGGCGCCCTTTGAGCGCGCCAGGCAGGCGATCCGGCCCGCCAGCTTGTCCAGCGAGGCCTGGTCGACCGAGCGGCCGATGAAGGGCGCTGTCTCCTGGCTGAGATCGAAGGGATCGATCGGTCCGGCGGCGGCGATGCCGATGCTCGAAATCAGCAACGGCCCCTCTCCGATGGTCGCCGAGGTCAGGCGCGCGATGTCGCAGCCCGCCTGCCCGGCGTCCGGCAGGTAGATCGCCGGCGCGGCGTCGAGGCGTCGCATCTCGTCGCTGGATGGCGGGGCGGTCTGGGCCCCGGCAGGATGGGTGGTGACGGCCAGGCCGGCCGCGGCGATCAGGACGGCCCCCAAGGCCGATCCTGTCAGTGTCAGAACGCGAGCATTCGCGAACATGTTGAGGCTCCCCTGCCTGCGGGATCGCAGACGGTGGAGCTTTCGAATCCGGCGCTTGAATGCCTACTGACGCGCTAGAGTCACTCGCGGTTCAGCTAGGTGACGCGGAGATGAACGGCGACGCTTGTCTCCTTCTCCCGAGGAGACCCGAAGGGCGGCGCGGAGCGCCAACGAGGGCCCCGCGCAATCGGAGCCGAAGGCGTAGATTCTTGGCGCGGGAGGTTGAGGGGGAACCATGACTTGGGCCAGCGTAGCGTTGCCGCCTCACCCTCCAGCGCAGGCCTGCGCCTTCGTCTCCGGCTCGCTGGGACCTCCCTCTCCTCCGGAGAGGGAAGCTAGTCCGGGCCGTTGTGCAGACGGGCCAGGGCTTCCTTCGCCTCCATCATCGCGCGCTTGAACTTCAGCGGCGAGGAGATCTGGTGGAAGTTGTTGTTGCCCACCTCGTTGGCGGTGAGGATCTCGACGTCGCCATAGTCGAACCACTGGCCGATCAGGGACTGGTCGGTCTTCACGTCGTTGATCTTCTCAAGCAGGGAGTCGACGACTTCCTTGCGCAGCACGCCGTTGATCTGGATGACGCGGCGGCCGGTGACGATGAAGGCGTGGTTCTTCCACACCAGATAGGCCCACCAGATCACCGCCAGCGGAATGACCAGCAGCCCGTAGCCGGCCGCCATCATCGGGTTGCCCGGGACCAAGCCGAGCTGGGCCCACAGCACCACGGCGATGATGCAGACGGTGAAGGTGAGAGACCACGAGATGTGACGCAGGAAGAACAGCGGATGCTGGCGCACGGCGAACAGGATGCGTTCGTCATCGCCGAGCACCTTCTTCAGATAGCCCTTCGGTTCATACCCGGCGTCCATGGGACCTAGCTCCGCCTGCCCTGCAAGCCGGAGTCATACGACAAGCGCGGCCACGCTGCCATGGCGTGAGCGCCACAGGCGAATGCGGGCAAGGCCGGGGAGGCGCCCCGGGCGGGCGGGCGCGCCTCCCCCGATCCGCTAGGCCGCTTCCTTTTCCTTGGCGTGCTTCTGAACCACTTCGTCCGCCAGCCGGCCGGTCAGTTCGGCCATGTGGCTGAACTCACTCTCGTAGGACCCCAGCCCCTGCGTCACCGAGCGCAGCTCGACGATCAGGTCCTGGCGTTCGGCCTGGGGCAGGTTGATCTCGATGCGGTCCCAGCCGGGCCAGCCGTCGCGGGTGTCGTAGCCGAGGATCTGGCCGCGCCGGCCCGACACGAAGGAGGTGATCCGCGAGGTGGCCGTCGACGGGGCGTAGATGGTCACCTTCTCGACCGGCTCGAGCAGCAGGGAGTCGCACTGGCGCAGGCCGTCGCTCATGCCGATGCGGCCCGCCGTACGGAAGGCCAGCTCCGAGGAGTCCACGGCGTGGTAGCTGCCATCGACCAGCACGGCCTCGACATCCACCACCGGGAAGCCCAGCGGCCCCTTCTCGCAAGCATCCCGGACGCCATCCCCTACGGCGGGGATCCACTGCTTGGGCACCACCCCGCCGGTGATGCGATCGGCGTAGAGGAAGCCCTCGCCCCTGCGCCGCGGCGCGATCTCCAGCACCACGTCGCCGAACTGGCCGTGACCGCCGGACTGCTTCTTGTGGCGGCCCCGGATGGAGGTCTTCTTACGGATGGTTTCCTTGTAGGCGGTCTTCGGACGCTCGGCGACGACGCCGACGCCGTAGCGGCGCTTGAGCCGCTCCATGGCCACCTTGAGGTGGGCGTCGCCCTGGCCCTGCAGCAGGGTCTGATGGCTCTCCTGGTCGTGGGCCAGCTCCAGGGCCGGGTCCTCCTCCAACAGCTTGGCGAGGGCGCCGGAGAGGCGCACGTCGTCCTTGCGGTCGGCGGTGGTGATGGCCACGGCGTAGACCGGCGGGCGCTTGGCCGGCGAGGTCTTCGCCTTGCGCGCCCGGCCGTCGGCGCTGAGCAGGTCGCCGGCGCGCGCGTCCTCGATCTTGCCGATGGCGACCACATCGCCCAGGGCGGCGGATGTGATCTTCCGGGTCGTCTGGCCCAGCAATGAGAAGACGCCCGAGGCGCGGGCCTTCGCGCCCGATCCGAGGGTCAGTTCGGCGCCGTCGGCGATCTTGCCCGACAGCACCCGCGCATAGGTCAGCTTGCCGATCTGGCCCGCGTGGGCGGTCTTGAAGACGTAGGCGCAGTCACCGTCGGCCCCGAGCCGGGCGGCGGCGGCTTCCGGGCCCGGCGCATCGTGGCGCAGGGCCTTGAGCAGGCGGCGGATGCCGAAGCCGTTCAGCGCCGAGCCGAAGAAGACCGGCGTGATCAGGCCCTCGCGGGTCTCCTTGACCAGGTCGGTGAAGACCAGGTCCTGGGGCGGGATGATGTCGGAGAGCAGCTGCTCCATCAGCACATCGTCATAGTCGGCGAGCTGTTCGAGCATGTGGAAGCGGGCCTCTGCCTCGCGCTCGGCGAGGTCGGGCGGCAGGGGCACCTGCTCGGAGGGCTGGCCGGGCCGGTAGAGGTAGGCGCGCTCCAGCGCCAGGTCGACGAAGCCGGCGGCCTTGTCGTCCTTCCAGATGGGGATCTGGCGGGCCACCAGCGGCGTGCTGGATGATGGTTGCAGGGCCGAAAGCAGGTCGCGGATCTTGCCGTGGGCCTGATCGATCTTGTTGACGAACACCGCGCGCGGCACGCCCAGCCGCTCAAGCTCCTTGAGCATGGGCTGCAGCAACAGGCCCTTGTCGGGGTCGGGGTCGATGACCACCAGCGCCAGGTCCACGCACTGCAGAGCATGGTCGGCGTCGGCGAAGAACTCGATGGAACCGGGGGTGTCGATGACGGCGTAGCGGTCATCCATGAAGGTGAAGTCGGCGACGTTGATCTCGACGGACAGTCCGTGCGCGCGGGCCTCGGGGCTGGCGTCGCCGACCGTGGACCCGGGGCCGCCCTGACGCTCGATGGCGCCGGCCGCGAACAGCAGCGCCTCCATCAAGGCCGTCTTACCCGTACCGTTGGGTCCCACCAGCGCGATCGCCCGCGCGCCATCTGCTCTGCCAGGCATAGGGTCGTCTCCTCTCGGTCGTCGTCGCGCGACAACCGCAGGAGCGGTCCCCGCGCACACCCGTGGCTCTCTGCCTCCGGGGCCGGGACGGCCGAGGAGGTGGGCCTTGGCTTCATCGTTCCTCCTGTGGCGGAGGAATCGCAAGCGTGGGGTGTTCAAGGAACCGTGAGCAGAAGGCGGCGCCGTCTCCGCTGGAGAGAGGGAATCCTAGGCCGGCGCGTACGCCACCCGCACCGTGTCGGCTCCGATCAGCTCGCTGCCGAGCAGCCGCAGCGGCGGCCGCGGGTCGGTGAAGAAGCGCGCGCCGCCGCCCAGCACGTAGGGGCGCAGGTAGATGCGGTATTCATCCATCAGGCCGAGCTTGGTCAGGCTGCCGGCCAGCACCGGCCCAGCGACGTCGATCACGCCTTCCAGCCGCGCCTTCAGGTCACGCGCCACAGCCTCCAGGTCCGTGACCAGGGTGGCGTTGGGCCCGACGTTCTTGAGGCTGCGCGACACGACCCACTTGTGCCGCGACCGCCAGGCCTGGGCGAACTCCGCCTGGTCGGGGCCCCACGACGCGTCGTCCGTGTCCCAGTAGCGCATGAGCTCATAGATGCCGCGGCCGTACAGGCACCCGGCCGCGCCGCCGACGGCCTCGATCCAGTGCCGGAACAGCCCCGGGTCCGGTATGCCCATCGCATCATAGTCAACGTAGCCGTCCAGCGACTGGCTCATTGCGAAGACCAGCTTGGCCATGGTGAGCTCCCTTGCGCGTGCGGCGCCCCAGCGCTTCTGCTTGCATTATGCAACCAGTTTCGGGTGACGCAAGCGAGGCTGTTGTGGGGCCCTACGCGCCGGCCATCGCCAGCACGCCGCCCACCGCTGATTTCCAGCCGGCCAGCAGCCGGTCGCGCTCGTCGCCCGGCATCTTCGGCTCCCAGTGGGCGGGGGCCTCGGCCGGGGCGACGTCCAGGGTGTCGATCAGGCCTGCGCCCAGGGCCGCCAGGCGCGCGGCGCCCAGCGCGGTCATTTCCTGGAAGGCGGGGCGCTCGACCGGCACGCCGGTGATGTCCGCCAGGAACTGCATGGCCCAGCCGTTGGCGGTCACCCCGCCGTCGACCTTGAGCATGGTCGGTTTCGGCGCCCCGTCGGCGGCCAGGGCTTCGAGCAGGTCGTGGGTCTGGTATGCCAGAGCCTCAAGCCCGGCGCGGACCAGGTGCGCCCGCGTCGTGTCGCGCGTCAGGCCCATGACCGCCCCGCGCGCCTCTGCGTTCCACCACGGCGCCCCCAGGCCGGTGAAACCGGGCACGAGATAGACGCCGCCGTTGTCCGGCAGGGCCTGGGCCACGGCCTCCGACTGTCGCGAGTCCTCGATCAGCTGCAGGCCGTCGCGCAGCCACTGCACCGTGGACCCGGCGGAGAAGATCGAGCCCTCCAGGGCGAAGGCCCGGCCTGCCACCGTTTCATAGCCGATGGTGGCCAACAGCTTGTTGTGCGACTGGCGTGGCTCGGCCCCGACGTTGATCACGAGGAAGGCCCCGGTGCCGTAGGTGACCTTGACCCCGCCGGGCCGGAGCGCCGCGTGACCAACCAGCGCCGACTGCTGGTCGCCCGCCACGCCGGTGATCGGGATGGCGGCGCCGAACAGGGCCTCGCTGACCGTTCCGAAGGCGCCGGCGCAGGGGCGGATGTCGGGCAGCACCGCGCGCGGCACGCTGAAGACGCCCAGCAGCTCGTCGTCCCAATCGTGGCCCCTCAGGTCCACGAGGGAGGTGCGCGAGGCGTTGGTGACGTCGGTGGCGAAGGCGGTCCCGCCGGTCAGGCGGTGAATCAGGTAGGCGTCGATGGTGCCGGCGCAGAGCTCGCCCCGCTCGGCCCGCAGCCGCGCCTCGGGGACCTCGTCCAGCAGCCAGGCGATCTTGGTGGCCGAGAAATAGGGATCCAGCACCAGCCCCGTCTTTTCCTGGACCATCGGCGCCAGGCCCTGGGCCGCCAGGTTGTTGCAGAGGTTGGCCGTGCGCCGGTCCTGCCAGACGATGGCCCGGTGCAGGGGCTGGCCGCTTTCGCGCTCCCACAGGGTGGTGGTCTCGCGCTGGTTGGTGATGCCGACCGCGGCGATGTGGTGCGGACCGCCCACGTCGGCGATCGCCTCGCGGCAGGTCTGGACCACCGCGCGCCAGATCTCCTCGGCGTCGTGCTCAACCCAGCCAGGCTTGGGATAGTGCTGGGCCAGTTCGATCTGGCGAATGGTCCTGGGCTTCCAGTCCAGCCCGAAGACGATGGCCCGGGTCGAGGTCGTGCCCTGGTCGATGGCGAGGATCAGCGGGTCCAAGGCGAAGCTCCGTCGCGGCGCGCGCCAGTTTCGGATAAGAGCGCGGCCATGACCACACCCTCTTCGCCCACTTTCGCAGACATTCAGGACGCCGCCGCCCGGCTGGCCGGCCAGGCCATCGTCACGCCCCTGATCGAGAATCCGGCGCTGAACGAGCGCGTCGGCGGGCGGGTGCTGCTGAAATGCGAGACCCTGCAGGTCTCAGGCAGCTTCAAGTTCCGCGGCGCCTACAACCGTATCAGCCGTTTCTCGGACGACGAGAAGGCGCGCGGGGTGGTGGCCTATTCCTCGGGCAACCACGCCCAGGGCGTGGCGGCCGCGGCCCAGCGGATCGGGACGCGGGCGCTGATCGTCATGCCGGCCGACTGCCCGGCGGTGAAGATCGAAGGCGTGAAACACTTCGGCGGCGAGGTTCGCCTGTACGACCGCTGGACCGAAAGCCGCGAGGCCATCGGGGCCGAGATCGCCGCCGAGCGCGGCTCGGTGCTGGTCCCGCCATTCGACGACTTCCACGTCATGGCCGGCCAGGGGACGGTCGGGCTGGAGATGGCCGAGCAGGCGAAGGTTCTGGGCGTGAAATTCGACGCCGTCAGCGCCCCGGCCTCGGGCGGCGGTCTGGTCGGCGGCATTGCGCTGGCCATGGAGACGCTGAGCCCCGCGACCGAAATCTACGTCGCCGAACCGCGCGACTACGACGACCACGCCCGCTCGCTGGCGGCGGGTGAGCAGCGCGGCTGGACCAACCCCGAACCGCCCCCGTCCTTCTGCGACGCCCTGATGGCGCCTCGGCCCGGCGACGTGACCTGGCCCGTGAACGCCCGCCTGCTGAAGGGCGCGGTGTCCG
>CAZRKY010000069.1:0-13327 GCA_964600375.1 uncultured Caulobacteraceae bacterium
CCCCGCCGCCGGAGCCCCCCGCTCCGCCGCCGCCGGCCCTCGAGGTGCGCGACTTCACCGTCTACTTCCCGTTCGACCAGTATGTGCTGACCCCGGAAGCCCAGGCGGTGGTGCAGGAGGCCGCGGCTTACGCCCAGCAGGGCGGCGCCTCGCGCGTGATCGTCACCGGCCACGCCGACACTTCCGGCTCGGCCGCCTACAACATCCGCCTGTCGGAGCGCCGCGCCAAGGCGGTGGCCGACTCGCTGGTCAGCCTCGGCGTCAACGGCTCGGCCCTGTCGGTCGACTGGAAGGGCGAGAGCGAGCCCGCGGTCGCCACCGGCGACGGCGTCAAGGAGCCGCTGAACCGCCGCGCCACCATCAACATCAACCCGTAAGACCGGGTCGGATGAATGCGACGAGAGCCCGGGGAGCGATCCCCGGGCTTTTCTCGTTAACCCCCCGCCGCTAGCCTTTCTGCATGGACGGCGAGCACATCGAATCGGAGCCGGCGGCGGACGCCCCCGTCGAGGCCGACGCCTGTCCCATCTGCGACACGCCCCGCAGCCACTTCGGCGACCTGCCCGGGCGGCCCTCGGTGAGTTGCCCAAAGTGCGGGTCGGTCGAGCGCCATCGCGCCTTCGCCAGCGCCTTCCGCACCCATTTCGGCGGCGACGGCGCCATGGCCGGCGCCCGGGTGCTGGCGCTGCGGCCGGACAACGCGGACAAGGTCATGTTGAACGCCTTCGGCGCCAAGCGGGTGGTCACCTTCGACGCCTTCCCGCGCGACAACCCTGAAGTCGTCGGCAACCCCGCGGAGATGGAGTTCCCCGACGCAAGCTTCGACGTGGTCTTCTGCAACGGCCTGCTGGCCACCGTGCGTGATCCGGGCGCGGTGATCGCCGAGATGCGCCGGGTGCTGAAGCCCGCCGGCGCGGCCCTGATCTACGAGACCACGGCGCTGGACCGCTTCACGGTCGAGATCCAGGACCGCGAGCGCCAGATCAGCTGGTACGGCGAGGAGGCGCTGGACGCCTACGGCGTGGGCCTGCTGCGCGAATGGGGGTTCGCCGACCTGGAGGCCCTGCTGGGACAGCACTTCGGCCTGGGGCTGTTCGACACCCGCGACGAGGCCTCCGGGCGCCGGTACATCTGGTTCTTCGGCATGCAGGCGCCCATGGCGGTCGATCCGTTCATGGACGCGGCCCAGCGCGCGGCCCTGCTGGGCGAGGGCGAAGAGGCCGAGGCGGACGGTACGCCCTAGGCCGCCAGGCCCGCCGCCTGCAGCATGGGCTTGATCCGCCCCGCCATCTCGGGCGCCGCCGCCAGCGCCTCGCGGGCGGCAGGAGCCTTGAGCAGGCGCACGACCTCGCCCTTGGCCTTTTCCGTCGCGCCTCCGAAGGGCGCGCCCTGGCCGGACGCCAGGCCAAGCAACAGGGTCAGCTTCTGCAGCGGCGGGACCGGGGCGCGGGCGATCTGGTCGCAGATGCGGGCGTCGGACTCGACCTGGGCCCCCACCTCGCCGAGCTTGCGCACGATCTGGTCGGTGTCGCCCTCGTTCAGGCCCGCGCCGCGCACCGAGCGCTGCAGGGCGGCGAGCTGGCCGAGGCTGGCGGCCGGGCTCTCGGGGCTGTGGCGGGCTTCCTTCTCGAAGCGCAGGGCGGCGACACAGGCCAGCAGCCAGCGGGCGGCCTCGCGCTTGTTGGCCGCGCCGGTGACGTTCTCGCACAGCCAGACCAGGGACTCGGCCTCCTCACGGGCGGTGACCGCCTCCTTGAGAAAGGCCTCGACAAAGTCGGAGGTGACGATCGAGCGGGACCGGGCCTGGAAGGCCTCCTGCACCTCGTCCAGCGACAGCAGCCGACCCGCCGAGGCGGTGAGCGCCATGGCGAGCGCGCGCAGGATGTCGATCTCGCCGCGAGCGTCGGACGGCCGCAGCCGCCGGGGGCCGGACAGCTCGCGGATCACACGCCGGGCGATGTAGGCGCCCAGCATCTTGAACGCGCCGGCCCGCATCTGCTGGCCCAGGCGCGCGGCCGGGCCGGTCAGGACAGGGATCAGTTCGGCCAGGCCCGGCTCCATGCGGATCAGGGCCTCAACCTCGTCCGGCGCGGCCATGCGGGTGAGCGCCGCCAGGGTGGCTCCGAGGTCCAGGTCCGGGCCGAGCACGTCGGCGAGGCCGGCGGGGGAGGCGAGGATCTCCGCCAGGGGCTGTTCGACCACGACCCGGATGAGCGCCGTGGGCTGGGCCTCGTCGGGCGCTTCTTCCACGAAGTCGAGCAGGAAGCCGACCTTGTCGCTGGGGCGCGCGGCGCGGGCCAGGGCCCCGCAGATGGCGCCGCCGAGGACGAAGGTGCGGTCCGGATCGCCGACCAGCTTGCGCGCCACGTCGGCGATCGACTGCTGCGACAGGTCGGGGAAGCGGTTCTTGCGGCCGGCCGAGATGACCATCTCGATCGATTGCTCGGTCAGGCGCTGGTAGGCGCGCATGACGTCGTGGACCGGCTGGCCCACGGCCTGGCTTTCCGGCACGGCGATCTTCTGGATGGCGTGCTGCAGTTCCATGCCCGAAGCCTCGAGCTTCTCGACCAGGTCGGGGCGGTGCAGCAGTTCGAAGGGGGTGACGCGATTGCGGCGCAGCCAGTCCTCCAGCACCCGGCCGATCGTCTCGCGGGCGTGGGACGCGTAGAGGTCGGCCGGCGCGCGGCACGGCGGCTCGGCCGAGGCGGCGCGCTCGCGGGTCTTGCGCGAGGGCTCGGGCACGCCCTTGGTGAACAGGGTGACCGAGTTGAACTCCATCGACTGGGAGTCGAGGGTCTCCTTGGTCACGCGCACGGCGACCGCGCGCTTGTCGGCCAGCATTTCCTCCGCGAGCGTGGTGGCCACGTCGCGTTGCTCGGTCGCCATCTCCAGCCGCCAGGGGGCGAGCGCGGAGACGCGAACGAAGACTTCGTAGTGAACCTGGCCTCGTTCCATGCAAAAACCCGCCTGAATCCTGCCTTCACCATGGACCACAGGCATTAAGTCCGCGTTGAAGAGCGGTGGTTTGCGCGCAATGCCGACGCTCGTTAGCCTCCCGCCCCAAGACGCCTATCGGAGAGACTCATGGCCGACATCACCCTGATCGACGACGACGAGAACATCACCACGTCGGTTTCGATCGCGCTGGAAAGCCACGGCCACAAGGTCAAGGCCTGCCACGACGGGGCCTCGGGCCTGGAATCGTTGCAGAACGATCCGCCCGATCTGGTGATCCTGGACGTGAAGATGCCGCGCATGGACGGCATGGAAGTGCTGCGCCGCCTGCGCCAGACCTCCAACCTGCCGGTCATCATGCTGACCTCAAAGGACGAGGAGATCGACGAGATCCTCGGCTTCAACCTCGGCGCCGACGACTACATGCACAAGCCCTTCTCCCAGCGCCTGCTGCTGGAGCGGGTGAAGGCCGTGCTGCGGCGCGCGGGCGTCGATGTCGACGACGGCACCGAACTGACCGGCGAGGCGGCCAAGGCGCTGAAGCGCGGCAAGCTGACGCTGGACCCCGCCCGCCACGACTGCATGTGGGACGGCCGGCCGGTGAAGCTGACGGTGACGGAATTCCTGCTGCTGCAGGCGCTGGCGCAACGGCCGGGGTTCGTGAAGAGCCGCGACAACCTGATGGACGCGGCCTACGACGACCAGGTCTACGTCGACGACCGGACCATCGACAGCCACATCAAGCGGATGCGCAAGAAGTTCCGCCAGGTAGACCCCGAGTTCGACGCGATCGAGACCTTGTATGGCGTCGGATACCGTTACCGCGAAAGCTGAAAACGGCCGGTCCATCCTTCCGGGGTGGCGGTTCACGGGATCGCGGCTTGGCCGTCTGATCCTGGCGCTCAACATGCTCGGCCTGCTGATCCTGGTCGGCGGCGCCCTGGTGCTGAACGAGTTCCGCCGCGGCCTGCTGGAAACGCGGATCGAGTCCCTGACCGCCCAGGCCGAGCTGATCGCCGACATCATCGCCGACGTGGCCACGGCGGGCGAGCCGACGCCGGGGCTGGAGCTGGCCAACGCCCAGCTGGTCATGCGCGACCGCTACATCCCCACCGGCCAGCGCGCGCGGCTGTTCGACGGCGAGGGGCAGCTGGTCACCGACAGCTATCTGGTGTCCTCGCGGGTGGACGTGGCTCCCCTGCCGCCGGCCCGCTCCAGCAAGGCCGCGCCCGACGCCGCCGCGCGGGCCAAGGACGCCCGCTACCTCAATGAGGCGCGCACCGCGCTGGCCAGCGAGGTCGCCCAGGTCCTGGGCACCGGCGAGAACGTCGCCACCGTGCGCCGCTCCGAGACCGGCCGGCGCATCGTCTCGGTCTCGGTGCCGGTGAAGCGGGTGCGGGCGGTGCTGGGGGTGCTGACCGTCGAGGCCTCGGACGTGGACGCCATCGTCGCGGCCCAGCGCATGGCGCTGCTGCCCTTCATCCTGGTGGCCTTCGCGGTGACCCTGCTGTCGTCGGTGCTGCTGCACATGTTCGTGGTGCGGCCGATTCTGCGGCTGTCGGCGGCCGCCGACCAGGTGCGGCTGAGCCGCGCGCGCGCCATCTCCCTGCCCGACCTCGAAGCCCGCTCCGACGAGATCGGCGACCTGGCCAAGTCGCTGGAGACCATGACCGACACCCTGTCGACGCGCATGGACGCCATCGAGCGTTTCGCCGCCGACGTCAGCCACGAGATCAAGAACCCGCTCACCTCGGTGCGTTCGGCGCTGGAGACGCTTGAGCTGGTCAAGACCCCGGCCCAGCGCGACCGGCTGGTCAACCTGTTGAAGCAGGACGTCAATCGCCTCGACCGCCTGATCACCGACATCTCCAACGCCTCGCGCCTCGACGCCGAGCTGTCGCGCGACGCCCCGCGGTCGGTGGACCTGACCCGGCTGCTGGGCGAGATCACCGCGCTTTACAGGCAGGACTTCATCTCCGGCGATGTCGGGGTCAGCCTCTCCACCCCCCAGACGGGCGCCTTGCGGGTCATGGGCCGCGAGGGGCCGCTGGGCCAGGTGATCCGAAACCTGATCGACAACGCCCGCTCCTTCAGCCCGCCGGGCGGCGAGGTGCGTGTCGAGCTGGACCGGGTGGCGGGCGACGAGGGCGCCTGGGCGCAGGTCCGGGTCGAGGACGACGGCCCGGGGATTCCGGCGGAAAATCTGGAATCCGTCTTCGAACGCTTCTACACCTCGCGTCCAAAGGGGACGGTGTTCGGGGGGAACTCGGGCTTGGGCCTTTCGATCGCACGACAGATCGTCGAAGCGCACGGCGGCGACATTCGCGCCGAGAACCGCGTGGACGAAGCGGGCGAACGCATCGGCGCCGTCTTCACCGTCAGGCTGCCGGAGGCGCCCCTATGAGTGGTTTCCAGTGATCGTGCATGCGGGCGCCGTGGCCAAGTGGGCCGACGGCTGCTGGCGAGCCGCCCTGATCTTCGGCCCCTCGGGCGCCGGCAAGAGCGATCTCGCCCTGCGCGCCCTGCAGGCGGGGTGGCGGCTGGTCTCGGATGACTACAGCCTGGTCTGGGCCTCGGGCGGGGCGCTGTGGGCCCGGGCGCCGGAGGCCATCGCCGGGCGGATCGAGGCCCGCGGCCTGGGCATCGAGATCGAGCCGGCCCTGCAGTTCGGCCGCGCCTGCCTGGCGGTGGTCTGCGATTCCGCCGAGGTCGAACGCATGCCGGCGCCGGAATCCATGGTTCTGGAAGGGCTGGATTTGCCCTGTATCCACCTCAATCCACTGGAGGCCTCGGCCCTCATCAAGGTCGAGCGCGCCCTTTCGACGCGCAGAGAAAAATAGGGAACGCTTGGAACGCGGCCCGCTTGGGCCTATCTAGCCCCCTTCGCCCGGCACGGTCCGCCGGTTCGAGAGGGGCTCGAAACTGAGCAAGAGGTTCGGATGATCGGGCTCGTGATCGTCACCCACGGCGGGTTGGCGGCCGAATTCATTTCCGCGATGGAGCACGTCGTCGGCCCGCAACGGGGCGTGGCGGCGATCTGCATCGGTCCGGAAGACGACATGGAGCGCCGCCGCCAGGACATCCTGGACGCCGCCGCAGCCGTGAACACCGGCAACGGCGTGATCCTGCTCACGGACATGTTCGGCGGCACGCCGTCCAACCTGGCCATCACCACCATGAGCCAGACCGGCGCCGAAGTGATCGCGGGCCTGAACCTGCCAATGCTGATCAAGCTGGCGGGCGTTCGCCACAAGGCCAGCCTGGAGGAGTGCGTGCATCTGGCCCAGGAAGCCGGCCGCAAGTACATCTCCGTCGCCTCCTACGTGCTGGCGGGCGAGAAGTAGGGCCTCCGATGTCGGCGCGTCGCACGGTCGAAATCTGCAATGAACGCGGTCTGCACGCCCGCGCCTCGGCCAAGTTCGTCAAGGCGGCCTCGGCGTTCGAATCGGAAATCCGGGTCACCAAGGACGGCGCCACCGTCGACGCCCTGTCGATCATGGGCCTGCTGATGCTGGGCGCCGGTCCGGGCTGCACCATCGACATCGAGGCCGAGGGGCCCGACGCCGATGAGGCGGTCCACCAGCTTTCGGCCCTGGTCGAGGGCCGCTTCGAAGAAGAGAAGTAGACAAGGGCCACCGTACCGTGGAGCTTCCCGGGACAATCCCGGAGTGCTCCATGCGCAAGTTTCTGATCGCCGCGGCCGTCCTGGCCTTTTCCGCCACCACGGTTCTCGCCGCCGCCTTCAGCTCGCCCGGGGCCGGCACGCCCCAGCGCAAGGCCATCCTTGATGCGCTTCGGCCCAGGATCGAGCGCGATCTCGGCGTCCCGGTCCAGTTCGTGGTCGAGGAGATCCGCGTCGGCGGGGGCTGGGCCTTCGTCCGCGTCACCCCCCAGCGCAAGGGCGGCGGCGCCATCCGCAACCGCGACCCGGAAGCCGATGGCGTCCACACCGAGGCCTTCCTGCAACTGAGCGGCGGCCGGTGGACGGTCAAGGATTACGGGATCGGCTCGACCGACGTCTGGTGGATCTCGTGGTGCGGAAAGGTCCCGGCCGGCCTGATGGGCCAGTGGTGCCAGGGCGCCTGATCGGACGCGCGCCGTGCGGCCAAGCTTCCACCGGTCGCACTTTGCAAGTCCTGATAACGGCGTAGGGTGAAGGCCGGTGTAGTCGGGGGACCGTCACCATGCGCCATTGGCTCATAGCCGCACTGGCCTGCATCATCGCCTCGGGGACGGGGGCCGCGCGCAGTGCGGCCCCCGCGCCCATCACCTACACCGTCACCCCCGAACTGGTTTCCGGCAAGCTGGCGGACCTACGCGTCGATGTGGCCCTGGAGGGCGACGACGACGGCGTCACCCACATGCGCCTGCCCGACCGCTGGTCCGGCGCCGAGGACCTCTACCGCGCCGTGTTCGACCTGCGAGCTTCGGGCTCGCGCCTGAAGCGGGTGTCGAAGTCCGAGCTGCAGCTGACCCATGCCCCCGGCGCGCCGATCGTGCTCAGCTACCGCGTTCGCCAAGACTTCCCCGGCGAGCTGACCGCCGGCGACGGCCCGCCCTTCCGGGCCGTGGTGCGCCAGGACCGCTTCACCGTCCTGGGCTGGGCCCTGTTCGCCGAGGTTGCCGGACCCGCGGGCCGGCCCGCCGCCTTCCGCTGGGGCCCGACGCCGCAGGGCTGGACCGTCGCCTCGGACCTCGACCACCCCGGCAAGGTCAATGTCACCGGCGACCTGTTCGACGCCGTGCTGGTGGGCGGCAGCGACCTGAAGATCGTCTCCGCCGAGGCCCCGGGCGGCCACATCCGCATCGCCATGCACGGCGACTGGAAGTTCACCCCGGCCCAGATGGCCGCGCTGATGACCCGCATCTCGGGCGCGGCGGCGGATTTCTGGGGGGACAGGGGCGAGGACTTCTTCGTCGCGGTTACACCCATGACCACCCCCGCGGGCCAGGGGACAGCCCAGTACGGCGTGGGCCTGGGCGACGCCTTTTCCCTGTGGTCGACCACCGAGGTGGATGAGCCGGCGCTGCGCCACATCGTGGCCCACGAACACCAGCACGTCTGGTTCCCCACCCGCGTCGGCGGCGTGCGCACCGGCCGCGACGAGCCGCTCGACTACTGGCTGAGCGAGGGCTTCACCGACTTCTACACCCTGCGCATCCTGCTGCGCTCGGGCCTGTGGACGCCCGAGGAATTCGTCGCCGACTACAACCGCATCCTGCGCGACTACGCCAATTCTCCGGTCATCGGGGCCCCCAATTCCATTGTGCCCGCGGGATTCTGGGAGGACCCGGCGGTCGCCGACCTGCCGTACCAACGCGGCCTGATGCTGGCGACGCTGTGGGACCACCGCCTGCGCCAGGCCACGCGCGGCGCCCGCGATCTCGACGACGTGGTGCTGGCCATGCGCGACCGGGCGGCGGGTCAGGGGACGACCGGGAACGCCGTCGACAACCTGCGCGCGGCCTATCGCGGCTTTGGCGGCGACCTCGCCCCGGACCTCAAGCGGCTGGTCGACCAGGGCGCGCCCGTGCTGCTGCCCGCCGACCTGTTCGGCGACTGCGCGCGGGTCGCGACCACCGAGACCCGGGCCTTCGACCGCGGCTTCGATTCCGCCAGCACCAACGCCTCGGGCGGGGTGGTCTACGGCGTCGACCCCCGCGGCCCGGCCTATGCGGCGGGCCTGCGCAACGGCATGCGCATCGTCGGTCGGCTGTCGCCGGCGGTGGAGAACGATCCGCGCGTCGAGCTGATGTACCAGGTGGTTGACCGCACCGGCGGCAAGGTGATCCGTTACCGCCCGCAGGGCTCTCGCCCGATCCTGCTGCAGGAGGTGGTGCTTGCCCCGAACATGAGCCCCGACCAGCGCGCCGCCTGCATCCGAACCCTGGCCGGCGAATGAACCTTTCGGTCAATTAACTGGTCCGCACGGGGCAGCTTGGCTATGGGCGACGCCATGAAAGCCAGAGCCCTTTTCGCCGCCGCCAGCGCCGTCCTGCTGATGGGCGCCGCAGCCCCTGACGATGTCGTGCATTACCGCGCCGCGCCCGTCGTGGCCGACGGCGCCCTGACCTCGATCGCCGTGGAGGTGCGCTTCCGCGGCGACGCCGACGGGGAGACGCGCCTGAGCCTGCCCGATCGCTGGGCCGGCGAAACCGACTACTGGAAGCACCTGCGCGACCTGCGCATCGACGGCGCCCGGGCCCGCGAGGACGGGCCGCAGACGCGCGTGCTGACCCATGCGCCCGGGGCCGCGATCACCGTCCGCTATCGCGTCGTCTCAGCCTATGAGAAGGACCCGGCGGTGGGCGACCCCGGCGGCAACCCCTATCGCCCGATCCTGCGTCCCGCCTGGTTCTCGGCCATCGGCCACGGCCTGTTCGCAGGCCCCGAGAACGGCGAGGACCGCACCGCCGACTTCCGCTGGATGTCCCTGCCCGCCGGATGGAAGGTGGCCTCGGACCTCGACCACTCGGCGATGGGCGCGCGCCTGCGCGTCGGCGACATCCAGCAGAGCGTCATGGTCGGCTCGCCCACCCTTCGGGTCTACACCCGCCCCGTCAACGGCGTGGACATGCGCCTGGCCGTGCTGGGCGGCTGGAGCGCCTTCAAGGCCGAGGACTTCGCCTCGCTGATCGCCCGCGTGCTGGAGGCCCAGCGCGACTACTGGAAGGCGCCGGGGGAGACCTACTTCGTGGCCCTCACCCCCATGACGCCCCGGGAAGGTTCGATGTCGATCGGCGGCACCGGGCTCGACGACGCCTTCGCGCTCTACGCCGGAACCGACACGACGCTGGAGCCGATGCGCTACCTGCTGGCCCACGAGCACATGCACACCTGGTCGCCGCGCGCGCTCGGGGACATCTCGCACCCGCCCGAGGACGAGGCCCTGGGCTACTGGTTCAGCGAGGGCTTCACCGACTTCCTGACCCACCGCACCCTGCTGCGCGCGGGAATCTGGTCGCTCGAGGATTTCGTCCAGCACGTGAACGGCGAGCTGATGGCCTACGCGGTCTCGCCGTCGCGCGAGGCGCCCAACAGCGAGGTGGCGGCGAAGTTCTGGACCTCTCCGGACGTGCAGAAGCTGCCCTACCGCCGCGGCATGCTGCTGGCCCTGCGCTGGGACTACCAACTGCGCCAGGCCACGCGCGGCGCCCGCGATCTCGACGACGTGCTGGCCGCCCAGGTCGTCCGCGCCGCCGCGCTGCGCGAAGCGGGCGAGGCGCCGCTGGCGCCGGACCTGTTCGCCGAGCTGTTCCGCCAGGCGGGCGGCCCCGACCTGGCGGGGGACCTCGCCTCGGTCGTGCGCGACGGCGCCCCGGTGCTGCTGGCCGATGACCAGTTCGGCGGCTGCGCCCGGGTCGAGACCATCTCGCGGCCGAAGTTCCACCGCGGCTGGGACGCCGAGGCCACCACCGCGGCCAACAACGTCCTGACCGGCCTGCGCGAGGACTCCCCCGCGTACCGCGCCGGGCTTCGCAACGGCATGCAGATCGTCAAGCGCGAGTTCGGCGAGCCGGGGAACTCAACCGTGGAATACGGCCTGCGCGTCAGGGCGCCGGACGGGACCGAGACCGTCTACCGGTTCATGCCCGTCGCCCCGGGGAGCGAGACGATCCAGCAGATCGTGCTGACCCCCGGCATGGACGCGGCCGCGACGGCGGCCTGCGCGCGGACGATGAGCGGCGGCTAGGACCGGAAGACCCGCCCGCCCTTCATCACGAAGCCCACCCGCTTGAGCACCGTGACGTCCTGGGTCGGGTCTCCGGTCACGGCGATGAGGTCAGCCTGCTTGCCGGGCTCCAGCGTCCCGACCTGGTCGCTGATCCCCAGCAGGTCGGCGGCGTTGACCGTGGCGGCCTGGATGGCGGCCATGGGGCTCATGCCGAACTGGACCATCAGCTCGAACTCGTCGGCGTTGCGGCCGTGCATGGAGACGCCCGCGTCGGTCCCGAAAGCGATGCGCACGCCGCGCGGATAGGCCGCCGCCAGCGCCTTGCCGGTGATGCCGATGCGCCACTCGATCTTGGCGCGGACGGCCGGCGCATAGGCGTTCGGGTCGGCCGCCAGTCGCGCCTTGTAGCCGTTCACCGTGGACAGCGTCGGGACGTAGTAGGCGCGGGTCTTGAGCATCAGCTTGATGGCTTCCTCGTCCATCAGGGTGCCGTGTTCGATGGAGTCCGCGCCTGCGCGCAACGCCACCTTGATGCCGTCGGCGCCGTGGGCGTGGACGGCGACCTTCTTTCCGTAGAGGTGGGCGGTCTGGACGATGGCGGCGGCTTCATCGTCGAACATCTGCTGGCCGACGCCGGCGCCGATGCGGCTGTTAACGCCGCCGGTGGTGGCGATCTTGATGACGTCGACCCCGCGCCGGATCTGCAGCCGCACCGCGTGGCGGCAGCTCTCGACGCCGTCGCACAGGTTCTCCTGGCCGATGGAGGGATGCAGGTCCTCGGCGAACCCGAGTGTCGCGTCCATGTGGCCGGCGGTGGTCGAGATCGAACGACCGGCGTCGATGATCCGCGGCCCTTCCATGTCGCCGCGCGCCACGGCGTCTCGCAGCGCCAGCGTGGCGCCCGAGCCGTCGCCCAGATTCCGGACCGTCGTGAAGCCCGCCTGCAGCGTCTTCCGCGCGTTCACCGCGGTGTTGTAGGCGATGGCCGCGGGGCTGAGGGTCACGTCCTCAAGCTGGCCGGCCGCGCCGGCGATGTCGCTGTCCAGGTGCACGTGGCTGTCGATCAGGCCGGGCAGGACGAAGCGGTCGCGCAGGTCCACCAGCTTGCCGCCCGGCACGGTGGCGGGATCGACGAAGCCATCGCGCACGGCCTCGATGGTTCCGTTCCGCACGATGATCGTGGAAGGGCCCCGCGCCGCCTGGCCCGGCCGGTCCAGCAGTCGTCCGGCCTGGATGACCAGCACCTCGTCGGGCCGGGGCTGGGCGGACGCCGCACAGGCCAGGGTGAGCGACAGGGCGGCCAGGCCGCCCATGACCCGGGCGGCGATACGGTTGAAAGACTTGGACATGCGAGATCCTCCCCAGGGTCGAAGGCGAGACTAGCGGCGCCGGCGCGGAGCGCCAGTGCGCATGCGCCGGATGACGCCCGTGGCGCGACACGCGGCCGGGAGATCATATAAAGATATCTTTATATCCCCGCCCAGACAGGCTATAGCGCCGCCCAATTCCACCGCCGCGCGCGCCTGAAGCGCCCCGGAAACGTCCCCCGCAACGCCCCCGAAAGGCCCCGCCGCCATGACCGATTACATCGTCAAGGACATCTCGCTCGCCGACTACGGCAACAAGGAAATCGCCATCGCCGAGACCGAGATGCCGGGCCTGATGGCCGTGCGCGCCGAGTTCGGCAAGGCCCAGCCCCTGAAGGGCGCCCGCATCGCCGGCAGCCTGCACATGACCATCCAGACGGCGGTGCTGATCCAGACGCTGGAAGCGCTCGGCGCCGAGGTCCGCTGGGCCTCGTGCAACATCTTCTCGACCCAGGACCACGCCGCCGCCGCCATCGCCGCAGCCGGCACGCCGGTCTTCGCCGTCAAGGGCGAGACCCTCTACGAGTACTGGGAATACGCCCACAAGATCTTCGAATGGTCTGACGGCGGCTACCCTAACCTGATCCTCGACGACGGCGGCGACGCCACCCTGCTCTGCGTGCTGGGCCCCAAGGCCGAGAAGGACCCCTCGGTCCTCAACAACCCGGAGAACGAGGAAGAAGAGGCCCTCTATGCCGTCATGAAGCGCTACCTGGCCGAGAAGCCCGGCTTCTATTCGGCCATTCGCGATTCCATCCAGGGGGTCTCGGAAGAGACCACCACCGGCGTCAACCGCCTCTACCAGATGGCCGAGCGCGGCGACCTGCCGTTCCCCGCCATCAACGTCAACGACAGCGTCACCAAGTCCAAGTTCGACAACCTCTACGGCTGCCGCGAGAGCCTGGTCGACGCCATCCGCCGCGGCACCGACGTGATGCTGTCGGGCAAGGTCGCCGTGGTGCTGGGCTACGGCGACGTGGGCAAGGGCTCGGCCGCCTCGCTTCGCAATGGCGGCGCGCGCGTCGTGGTCACCGAAGTCGACCCCATCTGCGCCCTGCAGGCGGCCATGGAAGGCTATGACGTCAAGACGGTCGAGGACGCGGTCGAGACCGCCGACATCTTCGTCACCGCCACCGGCAACAAGGACGTGCTCACCGTCGAGCACATGCGCCGGATGAAGAACAACGCCATCGTCTGCAACATCGGCCACTTCGATTCCGAGATCCAGATCGCGGGACTGCGCAACTTCAAGTGGGACGAGATCAAGCCCCAGGTCCACCACGTGGAATTCCCGGACGGCAAGAAGATCATCGTCCTGTCGGAAGGCCG
>CAZRKY010000070.1:0-11164 GCA_964600375.1 uncultured Caulobacteraceae bacterium
ATCGATCGAGGATCGCCTCGCCGAATACATGATCGCCTTCCTGGTGCTCGAGACGCTGATGATCGGCGTCTTCTGCGCGCTGGACCTGATCCTGTTCTACGTCTTCTTCGAAGGCGGCCTGATCCCGATGTTCCTGATCATCGGCATCTGGGGCGGCAAGGACCGGGTCTACGCGGCCTACAAGTTCTTCCTCTACACCCTGCTGGGCTCCGTCCTGATGCTCGCGGCCATGCTCTACATGGCGGCCACGGCGGGCACGACCTCGATCCCCGAGCTTTCGCTGTTCCAGTTCGACAAGGACACCCAGATCCTGCTCTGGCTGGCCTTCTTCGCCTCCTTCGCGGTGAAGATGCCGATGTGGCCGGTGCACACCTGGCTGCCGGACGCCCACGTGCAGGCGCCCACGGCCGGCTCGGTCATCCTGGCGGGCATTCTGCTGAAGCTCGGCGGCTACGGCTTCATCCGCTTCAACCTGCCGATGTTCCCGCACGCGTCGGAACTGCTGGCCCCGCTGGTCTTCGGACTGTCGGTGGTGGCGATCATCTACACCTCCCTGGTCGCCTTCCGGCAGACCGACATCAAGAAGCTGATCGCCTATTCCTCGGTCGCCCACATGGGCTTCGTGACCATGGGCATCTTCGCCGGCAATGCGCTGGGCCTGCAGGGCGCGGTGTTCCAGATGCTGAGCCACGGCCTGATCTCGGGCGCGCTCTTCCTCTGCGTCGGCGTCGTCTACGACCGCATGCACACCCGCGAGATCGCCTTCTACGGCGGGTTGGCCGAGCGCATGCCGTGGTACGCCGCGACCTTCATGCTGTTCTCCATGGCCAACGTCGGCCTGCCGGGCACTTCGGGCTTCATCGGCGAAATCACCACCATGGCCGGGACCTACCAGGCCTCGACCTGGACCGCGGCGCTGGCAGCCACCGGCGTGATCCTGTCGGCGGTCTATGCGCTGAACCTGTATCGCAACGTGATCTTCGGCACGATCACCAACCCCGCGCTGAAGGCCATCGAGGATCTCGACTGGCGCGAAGTCGTGGTGTTCGCCCCCCTGATCCTCGGCACCCTGTGGCTGGGCGTCTATCCGGCGGCGGTGTTCCAGATCACCGAAACCTCGGTCAACGCCGTGGTCTCGACCTATCACGCCGCGATCGGCGGCTGAGGACGGCATGCTCGAGCTCTTCAACAACCAGTCGCCCGCACTGCCCGAGATCCTGGTGGTTCTCGGCGCACTGCTGCTGCTCGTGCAGGGCGCCTTCATGGGCAACCGCGGCGCGGGCGTGATCAGCGTTGTCGCGTCAGCTGTCCTGGTGCTGGCCGCCCTGGCCGCCGCGATGGTCCCGCTGGGCCAGATGTTCCACGGCTCGTTCGTGATGGATCCCATGGCCGCCTTCGCCAAGGTCGCCATCTTCCTGTTCAGCGCCGTCGCCATCTTCCTGGGCGACGCCTGGCTCGGCCGGGTCAACGACAAGAAGTTCGAGTTCCCGATCCTGGTCATGCTGGCCGCCCTTGGCATGGCCATGATGGTTTCCGCGGGCGACCTGATCGCGCTCTACATCGGCGTCGAGCTGCAGTCGCTGGCGCTCTATGTGCTGGCCGCCTTCCGCCGCGACGACGCCAAGGCGTCCGAAGCCGGCCTGAAGTACTTCGTGCTGGGCGCGCTCTCCTCCGGCATCCTGCTCTACGGCGTCTCGCTGATCTACGGCTTCACCGGTTCGCTGCGCTTCGACGACATCGCGCTGGCGGTCGCCGACGGGGCAGGGACGGGCGCCGTGTTCGGCCTGGTGTTCCTGATCTGCGGCCTGGCCTTCAAGGTCTCGGCCGCGCCCTTCCACATGTGGACCCCCGACGTCTACGAAGGCGCGCCCACGCCGATGGTCGCCTTCTTCTCCGCCGCGCCGAAATTGGCGGCCATGGTGCTGTTCGCCCGCACGCTGTCGGATGGCTTCTTCGGGGCCATGGAGCAGTGGCGCCAGGTGCTGATGGTCATCGCCGCCATCTCGTTCGTGGTCGGCGGCGTCGGCGGCCTGGTCCAACGCAACCTCAAGCGCCTGCTGGCCTACTCTTCGATCGCCAACATCGGCTACGCCCTGCTGGGCATCGCGGCCGGGACCCAGATGGGCATGCAGGCCATGCTGATCTTCATGGTCCTCTACATGATCGACGTGACGGCCTTCTTTGCCTGCCTCATGGCGCTGAGCCGCAAGGGCCAGGAGATGGCCAGCATCGACGACCTGTCGGGGCTGAAGAAGGAAAAGCCGGGGATGGCGATCGCCCTGACGATCCTGTCCCTTTCGGTCCTGGGGATGCCCCCGTTCTCGGGCTTCTGGGCGAAGTACTATGTGTTCAAGGCCGCCATCGACGCCGGCCTGTGGCCCATCGCCGTCGCCGGCCTGGTCGCCTCCGTGATCGCCGCCTTCTACTAACTGCGGATCATCAAGGTGATGTGGTTCGACGCGGCGCCCGGCGCGGCGGATGCGTCGCCCCGCGGCGCTCACTGGATCGCCATCGCCGGCGCCGCCTTCAGCTTCCCCGTGGTGCTATTCGCCCTGGCCTGGCTGGAGCCGGCCGCCGCCAACGCCGCGAGCGCCTTCGGGCTTGGGTAGGGCCATGACGGGCGCCCCCAAGGTCCCGGTTCTCAGCTTCGACCATATCGACTCGACCAACGCCGAGGCGCGTCGCCGCGCCGAGTCCGGTGAGGCCGGTCCCCTGTGGATCACGGCCGGGCGGCAGACGGCGGGACGGGGGCGCCGGGGCCGTGACTGGTCCACGGAGCCCGGCAACCTGGCGGCTACGCTGCTGACATCGGTGCGCAAACCGGCGGGCGAGGCGGCCCAGACCGCCTTTGTCGCAGCCCTGGCGGCGGCGGAGCTGTGCGAGGCCTACGTTCCGCCGGCGCTGGTCCGGATCAAGTGGCCGAATGACGTGCTGATTGGTGGGGCCAAGGTCGCGGGCATCCTGATCGAGAGCGGGACCCTGCCGGATGGCCGGCTGTGGCTCGCGGTTGGTTGTGGCGTGAACCTCGCCAGCGCGCCCGACAACACGCCCTATCCCGCCACCAGCCTGGCGGCCCACCTGCGCGGCGGCGTCAACGAACCGCCGGCCCCGGTCGAGGCCATGGGCGCCTTCGCCGCGGCGTTCGGCCGCTGGATGTCGATTTGGGAAGAGGGCGGATTCGAGCCGATCGCCCAGGCGTGGACCGCACGCGCCGGGGGGCTGGGCGGAACCTGCGTTGCGCGGCTTGGCGTCGAGACCGTGGAAGGCATCGCCGAGGGTCTGGACGGCGACGGGGCCCTGCGCCTGCGCCTGAGCACCGGGGAGGTGCGTCGCATCACCGCCGGCGACGTCTTCTTCGAGGCCGCCTGATGCTGCTCGCCATCGAACAGGGCAACACCAACACCCTCTTCGCCGTCCACGACGGCAAGGATTGGATCGCCCAGTGGCGCACCGCCACCGAGGCCAGCCGCACCGCCGACGAGTACGCCGTGTGGCTGAACCAGCTGCTGGAGATGGCGGGGCTCAAGCTTTCGGCGCTCCACGCCTGCATCATCTCCACCGTGGTGCCGCAGTCGCTGTTCAACCTGCGCAACCTCTCGCGCCGCTACCTCAAGGCCGAGCCGCTGGTGGTGGGCGAGAACGCCACCCTGGGCATCGACATCCGTATCGAGAAGCCGTCCGAGGCCGGCGCCGACCGCCTGGTCAACGCCGTTGGCGGCTTCATGCAGTACGGCGGCCCGTTGATCCTGGTCGACTCCGGCACCGCCACGACCTTCGACGTCGTGGGCGAGGACGGGGGCTTCGAGGGCGGCGTGATCGCTCCGGGCATCAACCTGTCCATGCAGGCCCTGCACCAGGCCGCCGCGCGCCTGCCGCGCATCGGCATCGAAAAGCCCGACCACGTGATCGGCCGCGGCACGGTCGAGGCCATGCAGTCCGGCGTCTTCTGGGGCTATGTCGGCCTCATCGACAGCCTGATCGAACGCATAAAAGCCGAGTACGGCAAACCCATGAAAGTGGTCGCCACGGGCGGTGTGGCCTCACTCTTCGAAGGCGCCACGACGCGCATCGACGCCTTCGACCACGACCTGACGATCCGTGGACTCCTTGAGATTCACCGCAGAAGCACCACTTCCGCAGGCACATGAAAAATCAAAAAGAAGACGAACTCGTCTTCCTGCCGCTCGGCGGGTCGAACGAGATCGGAATGAACCTGAACTGTTACGGCTTCGGGCCGCCAGACGCGCGCCAGTGGATCATCGTCGATGTCGGCGTGACCTTCGGCGACCAGACGACGCCCGGCGTCGAGCTGATCGTGCCGGACGCCAGCTTCCTCGAAGGCGAGAACATCCTGGGCATCGTGCTGACGCACGCCCACGAGGATCACATCGGCGCCTTGGGCTGGCTCTGGCCGCAGATGAAGGCGCCGCTCTACGCCACGCCTTTCACTGCCTACCTGATCCGCGAGAAGCTGCGCGACGCGGGCATTCTGGACCAGGTCAGCCTGACCGAGGTCCCGCTGGGCGGCACGGTCAACCTGGGGCCCTTCAAGGTCGAGCTGGTGACCATCACCCACTCGATCCCCGAGCCGAACGGCCTGGCCATCCACACGCCGCTCGGCACGATCCTTCACACCGGCGACTGGAAGCTGGACGCTGATCCCGTGATCGGCGAGCGCACCGACGTCGACATGATCAAGCGCCTCGGCGACGAGGGCGTGCTGGCCATGGTGTGTGACTCCACCAACGTCTTCGTCGACGGGGTGGCCGGGTCCGAAGCCGACGTGAAGGTCAAGCTGGCCGAGCTGATCAGCACGCTCAAGGGCAAGGTCGCGGTGGCCTGTTTCGCCTCCAACGTCGCCCGGGTCTCCAGCGTCATCAGCGCGGCTCAGGCCGCCGGTCGCCGGGTCGCCCTGGTGGGCCGCTCGATGCACCGCATCACCGCCGCCGCCAAGTCGGTGGGCATGCTAAGCGACGCCCAGGAGTTCATCTCCGACAAGGAGGCCCAGCACCTTCCCGACGACAAGGTCCTTTACATCTGCACCGGCAGCCAGGGCGAAGCCCGCGCGGCGCTGGCCCGGATCGCCGCCGGCAACCACCCGACGGTGAACCTGGGCAAGGGCGACCACGTCATCTTCTCCAGCCGCGTCATTCCGGGCAACGAGATCGGCATCCGCAACCTGCAGAACGACCTCTCCGACCGCGGCGTGCGCCTCTACACCGAGCGCGACCACCCCGGCATCCACGTTTCCGGCCACCCCTGCCGCGACGAGCTGAAGCAGATGTACCAGTGGGCGCGGCCCAAGATCGCGGTGCCCACCCACGGCGAGCGTCGCCATCTGGTCGAGCACACGGCCCTGGCCAAGGACATGCAGGTCCAGCACGCCATCGCCCCGCGCAACGGCGACGTGGTCCTGCTGGCGCCCGGCCATCCCGGCATCGTCGACGAGGTCCAGTCCGGCCGCTTCTACGTCGATGGCGGCATGCTGGTTCCGGAGGCTGGCGAGGCCCTGCGCGAACGCCGCCACGCGGCGACCAACGGCGTGCTGATCGTGACCTTCTGCATCGACGCCAAGGGCCGTCAGGCGACCGACATCGACGTGCGCGGCATCGGCCTGCCCGGCGACATCGACTATCCGCTCGAGGACGCGCTCGACGAACTGGCCGACCGCGCCAAGCAGGCGCTGAAGGCCATGAAGCCCGAGGATCGCAACGAGGAAGACCTGGTCGAGGCCGCCGTCTGCCGCGCGCTCAAGAAGGCCTCTCAGCAGATCTGGGACCGGCGACCGATCGTCGAAACGGTCGTCTTGCGGGTCTGATCGGTCTAGGCTCCGCCGCGTCGGGAGGCCAACCATGAAACCGCTGCTGCTGTTCGCATCCGTCGCCTGCGCCGCGATCGCCGGGCCGGCGGCCGCCCTCGACGGGCCCGAGGAGACCGTCAGGCGCATCTACGCCATGGAGGACTGGTTTTCCCGGTCCCAGGGTCCCGACACCTTGCTGGCGCGCGATCTGGTCGCGGCCTTCCGCAAGGACCTGCGAACCGATGAACCGTCACCGGCGGCGGACATGGACTGGCGCTTCGGCGGCGGCAACTCGGACTTCGACGTTTCGGAGATCAGCGTCGAGCGAGGTGTTGCGGTCCCGTCGCCGCGCGGGCAGACGTGGATGGACGTGACCGTCCGCTACACCGACTTCAACCAGCCGAAGGTCATCGTGTGGCGCATGTGCCTTGCATCGAAAGGCTGGCGGGTGGCCGACGTGCGCGGCGAGTACGCGCCCGGCGCGGTGTGGAGCGTGCGGCAGGACTTCGGCCTTCGGGACGACAGAGTGAAGTGTTGAGACCATGAGCATCGGCCGACTGAACCACGTGGGCGTCGCGACGCCCTCCATCGACGAGAGCATCAGGCTGTACCGCGACGTGATGGGCGCAACCCATATCCACGACCGCTTCGCCATGCCCGAGCAGGGGGTCTGGGTCTGCTTCGTTGACCTGCCCAACAGCCAGATTGAGCTCATCGAACCCTATGGCGAGGCTTCGCCGATCCACGGCTTCCTGGCCAAGAACCCCAAGGGGGGGCAGCACCACCTCTGCTTCGAGGTGCCGGACATCATCGCGGCGCGCGATGAGATGCGGGCCAAGGGCTGCACCATCCTGGGGACGGGCGAGCCGCGCATCGGCGCCCACGGGACCCCGATCATCTTCGTCCATCCCAAGGACATGGGCGGCGTGCTCGTGGAACTGATGGAAACGCCCAAGGCGACCCACGCATGAGCCCGCTGACCTACCTCGCCATCTACTTCATCTGCTGGTGGATCGTGTTCTTCCCCATTCTCTCCCTCGGCGCGCGCAGCCACGCCGAAGCCGGCATCGACGTGAAGGACGGCGGCGACCCCGGCGCGCCGGTGGTCCACAACCTGAAGCGCAAGATCATCACCGCCTCCTGGGTCGCTGCGATCCTTTGGCTGGCCGTCGTGGTGATCATCCAGACGGGGCTGCTTGAGCGGATGTTGGGCCCAATCAATTCCGGACTCGTTGCATAGGCGGCGTCACCCCGGCTAAGTGTGCGCCCACGTTTCTCTCCCCCGGAATCCAACGCCATGCGCCTGTCGCGCTACTTCCTGCCGACGCTCAAAGAGAGCCCCTCCGACGCCCAGATCGTCTCGCACAAGCTCATGCTGCGGGCGGGCCTGATCAAGCAGGAGGCCGCCGGGATCTATGCCTGGCTGCCCCTGGGCCTGAAGGTGCTGAAGAAGGTCGAGGAGATCGTTCGCCAGGAGATGAACCGCGCCGGGGCGGTCGAGATCCTGATGCCGACCCTGCAGCTGGCCGACCTTTGGCGCGAGAGCGGCCGCTATGACGACTACGGCCAGGAGATGCTGCGCATCACTGACCGGCACAAGCGCGACCTGCTCTATGGCCCCACGGCCGAGGAAGTCGTCACCGACATCTTCCGCGCCTACGTCCGCTCCTACCGCGACCTGCCGCTGAACCTCTACAACATCCAGTGGAAGTTCCGTGACGAGGTGCGCCCGCGTTTCGGCGTCATGCGCGGCCGCGAGTTCCTGATGAAGGACGCCTATTCCTTCGACATCGACGAGGCCTCCGCGCGGCGGTCCTACAACCGCATGTTCATCGCCTACCTGAACCTGTTCGAGCGCATGGGACTGAAAGCCGTGCCGATGCGCGCCGATACCGGCCCCATCGGCGGGGACCTGAGCCATGAGTTCATCATCCTGGCGGATACGGGCGAGAGCCAGGTGTTCTGCCACAAGGACCTGGTGGAGATGGGCGCGCCGGGTCCGGACGTGGACTGGGACGACCTGCAGGGTCTCGTCGACCAGCGCACCAACCTCTACGCCGCCACCGAAGAGATGCACGACCAGGCGCGCTTCGAGCAGGAGACGACCCCCGACCAGCGCCTCTCGGCGCGCGGCATCGAGGTGGGCCACATCTTCTACTTCGGCGAAAAGTACTCACGGCCGATGAAGGCCAACATCACCGGGCCCGATGGCGTCGAACGCCCCGCCCAGATGGGCAGCTACGGCGTCGGCGTCTCGCGCCTGCTGGGCGCGATCATCGAGGCCAGCCACGACGACAAGGGCATAATCTGGCCCGAAAGCGTCGCGCCCTTCGACCTGGCGGTGATCAACCTGCGGCCGGGTGACGAGGCCTGCGACAAGGCCTGCGAGACCGCCTACGCCGCGCTGAAGGCGGCCGGCAAGGACGTGCTCTACGACGACACCGAAGACCGCCCCGGCGCCAAGTTCGCCCGCGTCGAACTGGTGGGCATTCCGTGGTCGCTCGTCATCGGCCCCAAGGGCCTGACCGAGGGGAACGTCGAGATTCGCAACCGCAAGACCGGCGAGACCTCCACCGCGCCCTTCCAGTCGGTGCTAGACGGGCTCATCAAGTAATGACCGACGCGCCTGAGCCGACATCGGGCGTGGCCGCGGGCCCGGCGGTCGAGAAGGCGGCCGAAAGGGCGGCCCGTCCGTTCGCGACCTGGGAGTGGGAGCTCGCGCTCCGCTACCTGCGCGCCAAGCGCAAGGAGGGCGGGGTAGCCCTCATTTCGCTGATCTCCTTCATCGGCGTGACCCTGGCGGTGGCGACGCTGATCATCGTCATGTCGGTGATGAACGGCTTCCGCGGCGAGTTGCTGGACCGCATCCTGGGCTTCAACCCGCACCTCTACGTCGAGGGCGCGGCCCTGGAGCGCGACGGCCGCGAGCAGATCCTGGCCCGCGTCGCCAAGGTTCCTGACGTGGTCCGCGTCGCGCCCATGATCGAGGATCAAGCCATCGTGCTGGGCCGCGGCGTGGTGCAGCCCACGATCGTGCGCGGCGTCACCCGTCGCTCGTTGCTCGAGACCGAGCTGGTGGCGACCAACATCAAGGACGGCTCGCTGTCCGGCTTCGGCGAGGGCGACTACGGGGGCGACCTGATCGTCATCGGCAGCCGCATGGCCGAGAAGCTGGGGCTGCGCGCCGGCGACGACATCACGCTCGTTTCGCCTTCTGGCGGCTCGACCGCCTTCGGCACCCAGCCGCTGCGGAAGACCTACATTGTGGGCGGCATTTTCGAGACCGGCATGGCGGAATACGACCAGGCCTTCGTCTTCATGCCCATGGAGCAGGCCCAACTCTTCTTCGGCAAGGAGGGTGAGTGGGACTACATCCAGGTCATCGTTCGCGACCCCGACGACCTTACTAGAGTGAAGCCGGCGGTGGCCGACGCGGCCGGGCCCGGCACGGCGGTGAAGGACTGGCGCCAGCAGATCCAGGCCTTCTTCGACGCCCTGAAGATCGAGCGAAACGTCATGCGCCTGATCCTGATGCTGATCGTGCTGATCGCGGCCATGAACATCGTTTCGGGCCTGGTGATGCTGGTGCTGATCAAGGGGCGCGACATCGCGGTGCTCAGAACCATGGGCGCCAGCCGCGGCGCGGTGCTGCGCGTATTCTTCCTGTCGGGCGCGATCGTCGGCGGATCGGGCACCATCGCGGGCCTGTTGGTGGGGGTGCTCTTCTGCCTGTTCATCAAGCCGATCCAGCACGCGATCGAGGGCATGACCGGGACGCATCTGTTCGACCCGGCGGTCTATTTCCTGTCGAACCTGCCCGCCCGCATCGAATGGGGCGAGGTGGCCTTCATCGCCTTCTGGTCGCTGCTCTCGGCCTGTGTCGCCACCATCTTCCCGGCCCGCCGCGCCTCGCGCCTCGATCCGGTGGAGGCGCTTCGCTATGAGTGAGGCCGTCCTCTCCATCCGGGCCCTGCGCCGCACCTATGTGACCGGCGACCGGACGCTGGAGGTGCTGAAGGGAGTCGATATCGACGTCTTCCCCGGCGAGGTCGTCGGCCTGATCGGGCCGTCGGGTTCGGGCAAGTCGTCCCTGCTGCACGCCGCGGGCCTGCTGGAGACCCCCGACGAGGGCGGCATCTGGATCGCGGGCCAGGACGTGACCGCCCTGGACGACAACGATCGCACCCGCGTGCGCCTGCACCGCATCGGCTTCGTCTACCAGTTCCACCACCTGCTGCCGGAGTTCTCGGCGCTGGACAACGTCGCCTTGCCCCAACGCATCGCCGGCCGTTCGAAGGACCAGGCGCGCGAGCGGGCAGGGGAGCTGCTGGCCGCCCTTGGCCTCGCCGAACGCGTCGACCATCAACCCGCCCAGATGTCCGGCGGCGAGCAGCAGCGCGTGGCCGTGGCCCGGGCGCTGGCCAACCATCCGTCCCTGCTGCTGGCCGACGAGCCCACCGGCAACCTGGATCCGGAAACCTCAAAGGTAGTCTTCGCCGCCCTGCACGAGCTGGTCCGCACGACCGGCGTGGCGGCCCTGATCGCCACTCACAACATGGAACTGGCCGGCTACATGGACCGGGTCTTCGCCATCAAGGACGGCCATCTGGAAGAACGGGCGGCGCAGAGCCTGACCTACTAGCGCGGCTGCGGACCGGTTGCGGGCCGGTAAGGAATTGTTATCTCTGTTTCGTTGAACATTGGTCTCCCACGAGACAAACTGCCCAGAACTGGGTGGGACTCAACGCAGAACACGAGGTCAATCTCATGAACCGCACCACGCTTTTCGCCGCAACCGCCATCGCCGCCCTGGCGATCGCCGGCGGTGCTTCCGCGCAGGATTTCGCCGGCCCCTATGTTGGCGCCCAGATCGGCTACGCTTGGAGCGATGCCGAAATGCCTTACGGCAACGTCGGCGGGCCCTTCGTCTTCAACCAGGATGACGCCAACATCGACGGCGTCGTGTTCGGCGGCCGCGCCGGGATGAACTGGCAGAACGGGTCCTGGATCTTCGGCATCGAAGGCGACATCGAGTGGACCGACATGAACGGCGACGACGGCGGTTCGGGCGGCGACGTGAACGGCGTCGACGTCAACTGGCAGGGCTCGATCCGCGGCCGCCTGGGCTACGCCTTCGATCCGGCAACCGCCGTCTTCGTAACCGCTGGCTGGCAGTTCCAGGACGTCGACGCAGACTCCCCGACCGACGGCGACGTCAATGAGACCATCGATGGCGTTGTCTACGGCATCGGGCTGGAGCACCGCTACAACGACCGCTGGAGCGCCACCATCGACTACCGTCACGCCGACATGAACGAGCAGCGCTTCTCATTCCCCATCGACAACTACGATGAAGGCATCACC
>CAZRKY010000070.1:11174-13246 GCA_964600375.1 uncultured Caulobacteraceae bacterium
GGCATCACCACCGACAGCGACACGGTGCGGATCGGCTTCAACTACGCCATCCACCCCTAGGGGCGGAATCCGGCGCGAAGATCAGGGGGCCGCGGGCGACCGCGGCCCCTTTTGCATGGCGATTTGACGACGGCGGTTTCCCGGCACACGCTCGGGGAAAGCTCCACGGGAGATCCTCCATGACCCGTCCGTATTGCCTCTTCGCCCTGGCGCTCGTTGCACTCGCCGCCGCTGCCGCCGCACCCGGCCAGGCCGCGCCCGCGCGCCGCACCGTCTGCACCCAGGCCGGCCTCACCGGGGTCTGGAGCCTGAAGAGCGTGGTCGCCGCCGAGCCAGGGGTGCAGGATTTCTACCGCCAGCACCCGGTCGAATACATGCGCTTCACGACGGCAGGAAAGTACGACTACGTCGCCATGAACCGGCCGCTGGCGAACCTGGCCGCCATCACCGCCAGCCTCAACCGCGCCGACGCCGGCGACGGGGTGAGCTACGCCGCGCGGATGCTGGGCGGCGGCATGCTGATGATCTACCGCGACGGCCGACCGTTCCAGGGCTTCATGTGCGCCATGGAGGGCCCGGTGATGGTCTGGACCGAGCTGCAGGGCTATCCGCGCGTCAACCGCCGTCAGGTCCGGGTGCGGTAGGGGCGCTGTTCCATCCCGGGGTTGCAATGAGAACAAAACCGGAATATCAATCCACGGAACAAACAGGCAACCCTGTGGAGAACTCTCATGCTGCGGCTCGTTCGTGACGTCATGTCCCTTGCTTCGGTCAGCGCCTTCGTTTGGATGGTCTGCTCGGTGACGCAGTTCGTGGCGTGAGTCGGATCGCCGACAGCCTGTCACCGTTTGACCCCTCGGGAGGGGGTGATGGTGTGGCGGCTGACGGCTTTGTCCATCTGAGGGTCCGTTCGGCCTATTCGTTGCTGGAAGGCGCGATCAAGGCCGACAAGGTGGGGACCATGGCCGCCTCGGCGAAGATGCCGGCGGTCGGGGTCGCGGACCGGGCCAACCTGTTCGGCGCGCTTGAATTCTCGCAGGCCTGCAAGGACGCCGGGGTCCAGCCGCTGGTGGCTTGCGCCCTGCCGGTCATCGGCATTGGCGAGGGGCCGCCCGAGCGCTGGGCGATGTGCCCCACCATCGTGCTGATCGCCCAGAACGAGCAGGGCTGGCTCAACCTCACCCGGCTCTCGTCCATGGCCTATCTCGAACCGGCGGGCGACGATCCCTCGGTCGCCTGGGAGACCGTGGTCCGGTACGGCGAGGGGCTGATCCTGCTGTCGGGTGGGCCCGATGGTCCGGTTGATCCGCTGTTCGCCGCCGGCAAGCCGGCCGACGCGGGCCGGGCGCTCGACGCCATGAAGCAGGCCTTCGCCGACCGCTTCTATGTCGAGCTGCAGCGGCACGGGACCGACGCCGAGGCCCTGGCGGAACCGGGCCTGGTGGGCTGGGCCTACGACAATGACGTGCCGCTGGTCGCCACCAACGACGTCTATTTCCCTCGCGCCGACATGGCCAAGGCCCACGACGCCCTGCTGTGCATCGCCGACGGCGCCTTCGTGGGCCAGGAGGACCGCCGCAAGGTCACGCCCGAACACTGGTTCAAACCGGCCCGGGCCATGCGCGACCTGTTCGCCGACCTGCCCGAGGCCTGCGACAACACGCTGGAGATCGCTCGGCGCTGCGCCTTCCTGGTCGCCAAGCGCGATCCGATCCTGCCGCGCTTCGACACCGGGGCGGGGCGCACCGAGCCGGAGGAGCTGGAGCACCAGGCCCGCGAGGGCCTGAAGCTGCGGATGGCCGCCAACCCGCTGGCGGACGACGAGCAGGTCTACTGGGACCGGCTGGCCTTCGAGCTCGACGTCATCACCAAGATGGGGTTCCCGGGCTACTTCCTGATCGTTTCGGACTTCATCAAGTGGGCCAAGGCCCACGGCATCCCGGTGGGGCCGGGGCGCGGGTCCGGCGCCGGCTCGGTGGTCGCCTGGGCGCTGACCATCACCGACCTCGATCCGATCCGCTTCGGCCTGCTGTTCGAGCGCTTCCTGAATCCCGAGCGCGTGTCGATGCCCG
>CAZRKY010000071.1:0-13225 GCA_964600375.1 uncultured Caulobacteraceae bacterium
GGACCGGTCTCTTGTACGTCAACCCCGACCAGAAGACCTTCATCGACCTCCTCGACACGGTCGAGACTCCGCTCGCCGCGCTCCCCGAGTCCTCGCTGCGCCCCACTAAGGCCTCGCTCGACGCGATCAACGAAGAGCTCCGGTAGCCCGCCGAATTCACGAGGCGTACGCGGTGCCAGGACGATTGTTTTCACGCCGCGTGAGAACAACTTTCCTGGCACCGCCAGTCACGCGCCCGCCGCGGGCTCGAGGTGCAGGCGGCCGCCCTCGACGCGCAGGCGCAGGCCCTTCTTGCGGGCTTCCGAGGCCCAGAAGCGGCACACCTGGGCGGTCACGGCGCGGACGTCGTAGGGCACGGCCTCGACGCTCATGCGCCCGGCCTGCAGCTTGGCGTGGTCGAGGATGTCGTCGAGCAGGGACTTCATCATCCGCCCGGCGTCCATGATCAGGGCCGCCTGGTTGCGTGACGCGTTGTCGTGGGCGCCCTTGGAGAGCTCCGCCGCGCCCGCCAGCATGGCGCTGATCGGAGTGCGCAATTCATGGCTGATGGTCGCCACGAAAGTATTCTGGGACGCGACCGCCGCTTCGGCTTCGGCGCGCTTGCGGTCGCTTTCTTCGCGCGCTTCGGTCTCGGCGCGATGCGAGCGGTCGATCGAGCGCCACAGGCCCACGGCGAACGCGCTGAACAGCAGGGCCCCCAGGCCCGCGACGCTGGTCATGGAAGGCGAGGCGCCCTGCAGGCCCATGAACACGGGGATGAGGGCGATGTAGGCGAACTGCACGCCCAGCGAACAGTAGAGGATGCTACGGCAGCTGCCGGAGGAGACCGTGACGCTCATCACTCCCAGGGCGAGGAGGAGGACGGCCAGGACTCCGCCGAACGCGCCCGCGAGGGTCCACAGGGGGATCGACAGCGAGCAATAGACCGCGCCGCTGGCCACCACGGCGACGTGGCCGAGGATGTTGCGCCAGAGGGGGAAGTGGTCGTCCTTGCCCTTCAGGATTGGCGCGAAGGCGGAGATTTCAGCGAGCTGGACGAGGCTGTAGGTCACGATCCAGGCGGCGGGGATTTGCCAGCCGATCAGGTTGCAAAGCGCCAGCGCGACGACGCAGGCGGTCATCATGCGTTGCGCAAGCTGAGCCCGGCGGCCGCGAACAGCCGCCTGAAACTCGATGTCGTTCCGTTCTGGCGTCTTCGCCATGATCCCGGACACCTTCCCCACTGGCGGGCCGACCGTACGCGCGGTCTGCTCCATGCACCGCAAAGCCTAGCGGCTGTGCCCTAACGGGCGGTGAAGGCGGGCGAAAAATCCGTTAGAAGCATGACCATGGCCGCAACCGCCTTCCGCCCCCGCACGCCGGCGCCTCGCGCGGCGCCCGCGAACCTGGCCGAACTGCTCTGGCTGATGTGGCGCGATCCCTTGCGGATCTGGTCCCAGCGGCACTTCCGCGAGCCGGTGCTCTGGGGCGAGGGGCGCTTTGGGCGGGCCATGACGGTCTCCGATCCCGCCGGCATCAAGCACGTGCTGCTCGACAACGCCCAGGCCTACGAGAAGGGCAGGGTGCAGCGCCGCGTTCTGGGGCCGATGCTGGCCCAGGGCATGTTGCTGACCGAAGGGGAGACTTGGAAGCGCGCCCGGCGGACGGTCGCGCCGCTGTTCGCGCCCCGGCGGCTGGCCGGGGCCACCGCGCGGATGCACCAGATCGCCCAGGACCGCGTCGGCGCCTGGCTGGAGGCCGGGACCGGCCGGCTGCTGGACATCGACCAGGAGATGACCCGGCTGACCTTCGAGATGCTGTCGGCCACTCTGTTCTCCGACGAGATCGGCGACCAGGCCGAGGGCTTCGAGCGCGCGGTGCTGCGCTACACCGAGACCGCCGCCCGGGCCGATCCGCTGGACGTCATGGGCGCGCCGGACTGGATACCGCGCGCCGGCCGCATGATGGGCGCCGCTGCGGCGAAGTGGTTCGAAACCAGCGTCTCGGATCTGGTCGCCGATCGTCGCAAGCGCTTGGAACAGGGCGACGCACCCGACGATCTGATGACGGCGCTGCTGAAGGCCCAGGACCCGGAGACGGGGGCCGGGCTTTCGGACATGGAGGTGTCGTCCAACATCCTGACCTTCATTCTGGCCGGCCACGAAACCACGGCCCGCGCCCTGGGCTGGACGCTCTATCTGCTGGCCCGCTCGCCCGAGGTGCGGGCGCGGGTCGAGGAAGAGGCCGAGGTGCTCGACATCACCCACAACGACTGGGTCGAGCGTGCGCCCTGGACGCGGGCGGTGTTCGAGGAGGCGATGCGGCTGTTTCCCCCGGCGCCGGTGATCACCCGCTCAGCCACAGAGGCCGACGAGGTCTGCGGCGTGCCGGTCTATCCGGGCACCACCATCCTGATCGCGCCCTGGGTCCTGCACCGGCATGAAAAGCTGTGGGACGACCCGTCCGCCTTCCGGCCCGAGCGATTCCTGCCCGGCGCGCGCGAGAAGATCGACCGCTTCGCCTACATGCCCTTCGGGGGCGGCCCGCGCGTCTGCGTCGGCGCGACCTTCGCCATGCAGGAGGCCATGCTGATCATCGCCGCCGTCTGCCGGCGCGCGCGTCTGGACGCCATCTCGTCGCTGGAGCCCACGCCGGTGCAGCGCATCACCCTGCGGGCGAGGGAAGGGATCCGGCTGAAGCTGTCGCGGCGGGCCTAGAGCGACCGCGCGATCAGCACCTTCATGATCTCGTTGGTGCCGCCGTAGATGCGTTGGACCCGCGCGTCCTTGTACAGCTGGGCGATCGTGTACTCGCTCATGTAGCCGTAGCCGCCGTGCAGCTGCAGCATCTCGTCGATCACTTCGCCCTGGATGTCGGTGACCCAGTACTTGGCCATCGAGGCGGTGACCGCGTCCAGCTTGCCCTGCAGGTGCTGGCCCAGGCAGTAGTCGACGAACACCTTGGCGGCGGTGATCTTGGTCTTCACCTCGGCCAGCTTGAACTGGGTGTTCTGGAACTCGATCACGGCCTTGCCGAAGGCCCGGCGCTGCTTGACGTAGTCGAGCGTGGCGGCGAGGCCCCGCTCGGCGGCCGCGACGCCGCCGACCGCGATCTCGAGGCGTTCCTGGGGGAGCTGCTGCATCAGCTGCACGAAGCCCATGCCCTCGGCGCCGCCGATGATGTTGTCGGCGGGAACCCGGACCTCGTTGAAGAACAGTTCGGAGGTGTCGTTGCCCTCGGCCCCGATCTTGTGGAGGTTGCGGCCGCGCTCGAAGCCCTCGGCCCCGTCCGTCTCCACCACGATCAGCGAGGTGCCTTTGGCGCCGGCGGCGGGATCGGTCTTGGCCACCACGATGATCAGGTTGGCGTTCTGCCCGTTGGTGATGAAGGTCTTCGAGCCGGAGACGACGTAGCCGTTGCCGTCCTTCTTCGCCGTCGTGCGCACGCCCTGCAGGTCGGAGCCGGCGCCCGGCTCGGTCATGGCGATGGCGCCCACCAGTTCGCCCGAGGCCATCTTCGGCAGCCAGCGCTGCTTCTGCTCCTCGGTGCCGTAGTGGAGGATGTAGGGGGCGACGATCCCGTTGTGCAGCGTCAGGCCGAAGTGGTCCGCGCCCTTCCAGCCCAACTGCCGCTTCAGCACCACCTCGTGGCGGTAGTCGCCGCCCATGCCGCCGTATTCCTCGGGCATGGAGACGCAGAGCAAGCCAGCCGCCCCGGCGCGATTCCACAGGTCGCGTGGCACCGTGCCGTTCTGTTTCCAGCGCTCGATCTCTTCAGGCGGACAGTTGTCGTCGATCCAGCGCGCGACGCTGTCGCCGAAGAGGACGACGTCCTCCTCCAGCATGAAGTCCGGTTCGGCGACCTGCAGCACATTCATGATCAGAAGGCCTCGGCGGGCATGGCCATCAGGACTTCGGCGCCGGTCTTCAGCTTGGTCAGGTGGTTGTCCGCGTCAGGGACGATGCGCTCAAGGAAGTAGCGGCCGGTCTGCAGCTTGGTGACATAGAACGGGTCGGCGTCGCCGCCGTCGATCCTGGCCTGCGCCGCCTTGGCCATCAGGGCCCACATGTAGGTCAGCGCCGTGACGCCGAAGAGCTGCAGGTAGTCGGTGGAGGCCGCGCCGGCGTTGTCGGGGTTCTGCATGCCGTTCTGCATCAGCCACATGGTGGCCTCCTGCAGCTTGGCCTTGGTCGAGGCCACGGCGTCGACATAGGCCTTGATGCTGGCGGCGCCCTGGTTGTCGGCGACGAAGGCGTCCAGCTCGGCGAACCAGGTCATGATCCCGCGCCCGCCGTTGGCCGCCAGCTTGCGTCCGACGAGGTCCAGCGCCTGGATGCCGTTGGTGCCCTCGTAGATCATGGTGATGCGCGCATCGCGCAGGGACTGCGAGGCGGTGAAGTGCTCGGTGTAGCCCGAACCGCCGTGCACCTGCATGGCCAGGGACGCGACGTGGAAGCCGCGGTCGGTGAGATAGCCTTTCACCACCGGGGTCAGCAGGCCCATGTAGTCCTGGGCCTTGTTGCGCTGGGCTTCGTCGGCGGAGCGCTGCAGGTCGGCCTGCAGGGCGGTGTAGAGGATGAACATCTGGCCGCCTTCGACGAAGGCGCGGCTTTCCAGCAGCATGCGGCGCACGTCCGGGTGGACGATGATCGGATCGGCCGGACCGCCCGGGTTCTTCGGGCCGGTCAGCGAGCGGCCCTGCAGGCGATCGCGGGCGAATTCGACGGCGGCCTGGTAGGCGGCCGTGCCGATAGCCAGGCCCTGCAGGCCGGTGCCGAGGCGCGCCTCGTTCATCATCACGAACATGGCCTTGAGCCCGGCGTTCTCCTCGCCGACCAGCCAGCCCACCGCGTCCTCGTACTGCATGACGCAGGTGGCGTTGCCGTGAATGCCCATCTTGTGCTCGAGGCCCACGCACTGGACGCCGTTGCGGGCGCCGATGGAGCCGTCGCCGCCGACCATGAACTTCGGCACCACGAACAGGCTGATGCCCTTCACGCCCTGGGGCGCGCCTTCGATGCGGGCGAGGACCAGGTGGATGATGTTGTCGGTGAAGTCGTGCTCGCCCGAGCTGATCCAGATCTTCTGGCCCGAGATCTTGTAGGAGCCGTCGCCGACCGGGACCGCCTTGGTGCGGATCAGGCCGAGGTCGGTGCCGCACTGGGGCTCGGTCAGGTTCATGGTGCCGCCCCACTCGGCCGTGGCCAGTTTTGGCAGGTACTTGTCCTTGAGCTCTTCAGAAGCGTTGGCGTGCAGGCCGGCGTAGGCGCCGTGGGTCAGGCCCGGGTACATCGAGAACGCCGGCGAGGCCGCGGCGGTCATCTGGCCGAACGACATGGCCACGACGGCGGGCATGCCCTGGCCGCCGTACTGCGGGTGGGTCGAGATCGAGGTCCAGCCGGCCTCGACCATGGCCTTGTAGGCTTCCTTCCAGCCCTTCGGACCGGTGACCACGCCGTCGTTCAGCTTGCAGCCTTCCAGGTCGCCGTTGCGGTTGATCGGGGCGATCACCTCCTCGGCGAACCTGGCGCCTTCCTCGAGGATCTGCTGCACGAGGTCGAACGAGGCGTCCGCGAAGCCGGGGACGTTCGAATAGCGGTCGATGTCCAGCACGTCATTCAGGATGAAGCCGAAATCGCGGACGGGCGCCTTGTAGGCCATGGATCAGTTCCTCGAGCGGGCGGTCTTGGGTTGGGGGTAATCGTCGTCGTCGTGGTCGCCCATCGGCTTGCGCAGGGCGGCGGCGTAGTCCTCGGCCTGGGGCAGGAGGTCGGGGCGGAACTGGGTGAGGCGGTGCTCCAGCCAGTTGCAGCCGGTCGACAGGGTCTTGATGGCGGCTTCCAGATCTTCGCGCTGACGGGTCAGGGCGTCGAGCTGGCGGCGGAATTTCTTGAGCGAGACGGCCATCTGGATCGCATTGCCGTCCTTGCGATCATAGAGGTCCAGCATCTCGCGGATCTCGATCAGGCTGAAGCCGACCCGCTTGCCCTGCAGGATCAGCTGCAGCCGGGCGCGGTCGCGCGCCGCGTAGACGCGCGTCTGTCCCCGGCGGCCGGGGTGCAGCAGGTCCTTGTCTTCGTAGAACCTGAGCGCACGGGCGGTGACGCCGAACTCGCGACAGAGCTGGCGGATCGAGAAGGTGCGGCGATCTTCGGCGGTCGGCATGATCGCCGCCTATAACTTGACGTGAGCGTAAAGGGAAGCCTTTCGCGGCGCCTCGACGGGGATAGGGCCATCAGGCATGCTCGGCTCGCCTCAGCCGCTAGGGAGATTCCCATGGAAACGCTGAAGACCCGCCTCGGCCAGTTCGGCGCCGCCTGGGTCGGTTCCTTCCTGCTGGTGCTGGCGCTTTCGCTCTTCGCGACCTTCGTGCTGGACATGGAGATGGCCGCGGTGGCCGATGGCCTGCTGATGGTCAGCCTGGCGGCCCTGGCCGTGGTTCTGTTGGCCGGGGTGGTGATGACGGTGATCGGGCGCGACAGCGTCGGCATCAAGATCGTCGTCGTGCTCCTGGCTCTGGTGCTCGGCCTGCCGCTGCTCTGGGCGCCGGTGCTGGCGGTGGTGGTGGCGGCCAACCTGAACCACGCGCCGATCGAATATTCCGAGGTCTACGCCGGCTTCCGCATCACGGTCAGCCAGATCCTCTATCCGCTGGTCAGCGCCGTCGTATCGGGGGCCGCGATCCGTTGGGTGTGGCAGATGTTCCAGATCTTCGCTTCGATCGTCGGCGCGATCGCCTCGACCATCCAGGTCTGGAACTTCCTCAGGAAGATGTTCGCCCCGCCGGCCCCGGTCGAAGCGTGAGGGTAACCCGCTGGGAGCGGCGCGCCGACAGGCTGGCGCCGCTGCCGGTCTTCGCGGCTCGCTGGCTGGGGTCGCTGGCCCTGGCGCTGGTCTTCCTCGCCCTGTCGCTGGCCGTCGGCATGTGCGGCTACGCCTTCCTTGAGGGTATGAGCTGGATCGACGCCTTCGAGAACGCGGCGATGATCCTGTCCGGCATGGGACCGGTGGAAGGGATGAAGACCGACGCCGGCAAGATCTTCGCCGGCAGCTACGCCATCTTCTCCGGCATCGTCGTCATCGCCGCCACCGGCATCATGCTGGCCCCGGTGATCCACCGGGTGGTGCATGGCTTCCACGTCGAGGATGACGACGGCTGACGTTGACCCGCCCGGCCACGCCGCTTAAGCCCGACCCCATGCTCCAAGGTCTTTCCCCTTACGCCCTGACCGGGCGCGCCTGGCCGTTCGAACAGGCGCGCAACCTTATGGCGCGCCTGCTGAAGGTGCGCCTCGAGAGCCATGAGGAGCGCGAGGCCGCCGGCCAGCTGATGAAGGACGGCAAGTGGGACGACCTGGTCGCCCGCTATCCCGCCTTGGCGCGGCCGGTGGTGTTCGAGACCGGCTATGGCCCGTCGGGCCTGCCGCACATCGGCACCTTCAACGAGGTGGTGCGCACGACCATGGTGCGCACGGCGTTCCGAGCCCAGACCGAAGACCTGATCCCGACGCGGCTGATCTGCTTCTCGGACGACATGGACGGCCTGCGCAAGGCGCCGGACAACGTGCCCAACCACGAGCTGCTGCTGGCCGACCTCGGCAAGCCCCTGACGGTCGTGCGCGATCCCTACGGCGAGTACGAAAGCTTCGGCGCACACAACAACGCCCGCCTGCGGGCGTTCCTGGACGGCTACGGCTTCGAATACGAGTTCATGAGCTCGACCGAGCAGTACAAGTCCGGCGCCTTCGACCAGACCCTGCTGACGGCGCTTGAGCGCTTCGACGCCATCCAGGCGGTGATGCTGCCCACGCTCGGCCCGGAGCGGCGCGCGACCTATTCGCCGTTCCTGCCGATCAGCCCGACCACGGGCCGGGTGCTGCAGGTCCCGACCCTGGAGCGCAACGTCGCGGCCGGGACCATCGTCTTCGAGGACGAGGACGGCACGAAGGTCGAGCAGCGGGTCACCGGCGGCCTGGTGAAGATGCAGTGGAAGCCCGACTGGGCCATGCGCTGGGCCGCGCTGGGCGTCGACTACGAGATGAGCGGCAAGGACCTGATCGAGAGCGTGAAGGTCTCCTCGCAGATCTGCCGCGTGCTGGGCGGCCATCCGCCCGAGGGCTTCAACTACGAGCTGTTCCTCGACGAACAGGGCCAGAAGATCTCCAAGACCAAGGGCAACGGCCTGTCGATGGAGGACTGGCTGCGTTACGGCCCGCCGGAGACGCTGGCCTACTACATCTTCCCCAACCCGAAGTCGGCCAAGACGCTGCACTTCGACGTCATCCCGCGCGCCGTGGACGACTATCTGAAGCACCTCGCGGCTTACGTCGGCGAGACGGACCCGGCCAAGCGGATCGAGAACCCGGTCTGGCACGTGCACACGGCCAAGCCGCCGGCCAAGGGCTCGCCGGTGCCGTTCAACCTGCTGATGAACATCGTCTCGGCCGGCAACGCTTCGTCGCGCGAGGTCCTGTGGGGCTTCCTCAGCCGCTACAGCCCAGGCGCCACGCCGGAATCCGAGCCGCTGCTGGACCGCCTTGTCGACTACGCCATCGCCTACTACGAGCAGTTCGTCGCCCCCACCCGGGCCTTCCGCGCGCCCACCGACAAGGAGCGCGTGGCGCTTGAGGACCTGGCGGCGCGGCTGAAGGCGCTGCCCGCCGACTGCACCGACGACGAGGCGATCCAGAACGAGGTCTATGCGGTGGGCAACGCCCACGCCTTTGATCCGCTGCGGTCGTGGTTCGGGGCGCTCTACGAAGTGCTGCTGGGAGCAAGTCAGGGCCCGCGGTTCGGATCGTTCGCGGCCATCTTCGGGCTGCAGCGCACGATCGACCTGATCGAGCGCGGCGCCCGGGGCGAGCTGGCGTCCTAGAACCGGGCGACCATCAAGGCGCCCGCGGCCATCAGCGCCACGCCGGTCCAGGCCAGCGGCGACAGGCGTTCACCCAGGAACACCGCGGCCAGCACCGCGACGAAGACGATGCTCAATTTGTCGACCGGCGCGACCTGGGCGGCCGGGCCCAGCTTCAGCGCGCGAAAATAGCAGATCCACGAGGCTCCGGTCGCCAGCCCCGAGGCCGCCAGCCAAGCCCAGGTCTTCGGCGCGATCGAGCCGACTGCCTGGTACTGCCCCGTCGCCCACAGGATCACCCCCAACACCGGCAGGATCACCAGCACGCGTACGAAGGTGGCGAAGTCAGGGTTGATTCCCTCGACGCCGATCTTGGCGAAGACGGCGGTCAGGGCGGCGAATCCGGCCGAGAGCAGGGCCCAGAACTGCCACGAGAGGAGAGGGGTGTCGGAGGCGGTCATCACCGCGTCAACGCGGCCGAAGCGCTTCCCGTTCACGCCAGGCCACCACGGTGCCGATGGCGAGCGCGATCAGGACGCCGTAGCTGGCCAACACCAGGGCGGAAATATGGGCGACGGTCGGGATGCGGAAATCGACCATCTTGGCCAGGTGCACGGCCACGGTGATCGCCTGGCAGGCCGCGGCCCAGACCGGCCAGGTCCGCTCTCCGCGCCAGGCCAGAACGCCCAAGGCCACCAGCATGGCGAAATCGACGCCCAGCATGGCGTATTCCTGCAGGTCGAGACCGGCGTCGTCCTGGATCAGCAGGCTGCCCAGCCAGGCGAGGAAGCAAAGGCCGCCGCCCCACTGCTCCAGCCGGTCGCCCTTCCAGAGCGCAGCGCCGCAGATCAGGACGATGACGCCCGATCCGACCCAGGTGTAGATGGTGTCCAGCAAAAGAAATCGCCCCCGGACGAAGGAGTCCGAGGGCGAAGGGTGATCATGTTCGCCGGACGGCGCAAGCCGTCCGGAAATTACGATTTCGTCAGGCGACGCGCAGATTCACGTTCGGCTTCTTGGGCGCGTCTTCTTCCGGCTTGTCGAGCGGACCAAAATCATTGTCCTCGACGCCAAGGCGGACCTGGACGTTCTTCAGGCCGGCGTGAGCGGCCATGACGGCGCGGCGGGCTTCGGAGAGCGCCGCGATGGCTTCCGCCACGCGGGTCTGGGCCAGCTCGGCGGTGGTGGCGGCGACGTTCAGCTCGCGACGGCCCGTGATGATGCCTTCGAGGAGCTGGGTGTTGCGCACCATTGCCATATCGACGGCTTCTTCGGCTGCGAACAGCTTTTCGGCGACGGACTTAACAACTTCGACTTTGTTCATAACTCAGCCCCAGTTCAGGATGGTAAACAACCAATTAACACAACTCGATGGGGAATCCTAGACGATAAATGCGCCTGAATGTCGCAGCGAGGGCGCGCCTAGACTCAACCGTCCTGTATTCGTTAACCATGTCTGCTAACTATACTTAATATTCAGCTAACATCCTGATCGCCAAGCAGAAAATGCGCATGCAAGTATGCAATTGGGGCGGAGCGGGCTTCCTGCCAGGCTTCGACGTGCACGTTGGCGATGCGCCGGCCGACCTTTTTTACTGTCGCGCGGGCGTAGGTGGTGACGGGTTTGCCGGACCTCAGATACTCGACAGTCACGCCGATGGGGCGGGGCAGGCGCTCGCGCCGCTCGCTGACCGCCAGCTGGGCCATGGCGGTCATTTCCATGAAGGCGCCGGTGACGCCGCCGTGCAGGGCCGGCAGCAGCGGGTTGCCGATCAGCCGGTCGGCGTAGGGCAAGATCGCGGTCATCTCGTCGCCGGCGATCTCGGCGCGCACGCCCAGGAAGCGCGCGTACGGGATGCCTTCGAGGATGCTGTTCAGGTGGGCGACCGCGTCAATCATCGCGACGCCCCCGCCACCCGGTTGGCCCCGGGCTTGCGGCCCCCGTCCGATTCCAGAATGAACGCTGACTGGGCGGCGGCCACGGGGTCGTGGTGGTCCTTGTCGTAGGCCCAGGCCCGCACGAAGGCGACCGAGCGGGTCAGCTTGTAACAACGCGCCCGGGCCAGCAGGTCGAGCCCCGGCTCGGCCGCGCGCATGTAGTCGATGCGCAGGTCCAGGGTCGCGATCGGCATGTAGCGGTCCAGCTTCACCCACACCGCCATGCCGCAGACATGATCGAGCAGGGTGGTCACCACGCCGCCGGCCAGCACCCGGCTGTCGGGGTCGCCGATGAGGTCTTCGCGGTAGGGGCAGCGCAGGATCACCACGTCGTCTTCGACGCCCTCCAGCTTGAAGCCGAGCGCCTGGGGATGGGGCGGGCCGCTGACCAGTTGCGGCAGGAGGTCGAGCAACGAAGCTTGGGTCATGACGCTTATGTGCCAGCCCCCGCGCCGTCGGAAAACGGGCCTATATGGAGAACCATGGCCCAGTCGCGCCCCGAAAAGCTGCTCTGTCCCAAGCCCGCGGGCCTCTACTGCGAGCCGGGCGGCTTCTACGTCGATCCGGTGCGGCCGGTGGACCGCGCCGTGATCACCCACGGCCACGCCGACCACGCGCGCGCCGGGCACGGGTCCGTCCTGGCCACCGCCGAGACCCTGGCGATCATGCGCGAACGCTATGGCGCCGACTTCGCCGGGGCGACCCAGGCCGCGGCCTATGGCGAGGTCACCCGGATGGGCGAGGTCGAGGTCCGACTTGTCCCGGCCGGACATGTCCTGGGATCCGCCCAGGCCGTGGTCGAGCACAAGGGTCTGCGGATGGTGGTCTCGGGCGACTACAAGCGCCGCCGCGACCCAACCTGCCTGCCGTTCGAAGTCACCCCCTGCGACGTCTTCATCAGCGAGGCCACCTTCGGCCTGCCGGTGTTTCGCCACCCTGACGACGCCGGGGAGGTGGCGCGCCTGATCCGTTCGACGGCCCAGTTTCCGGACCGAACCCACCTCGTCGGAGCCTACGCCCTGGGCAAGGCCCAGCGCCTGATCCGGCTGCTGCGCGAGGCAGGGTCGGAGCGGACGCTCTACGTCCACGGCGCCATGGAGCGCCTGAACCGCCTCTACGAGGCGCACGGCATCGACCTGGGCCCGATCGAACAGGCCACTACCGACCGCAAGGACCGCTTCGCCGGCGAGATCGTCATCGCGCCCCCCTCGGCGATCGCCGACCGCTGGGCGCGCCGGTTCGCCGACCCGCTGCCGGCCTTCGCTTCGGGCTGGATGAGCGTGCGGGCCCGGGCGCGCCAGCGGGGTGTCGAACTCCCCCTCGTCATCTCCGATCACGCGGACTGGGACGAGCTCACCCGCACCATCACCGACGTCGCGCCGGGCGAGCTTTGGATCACCCACGGGCGCGAGGAGGGCCTGCTGCGCTGGGCGGAACTCAACGGGATCAAGGCCCGCGCCCTGGCGCTTGTCGGCTACGAGGACGAGGACGAAGAGAGCGACGACGGCTGAGGCCGTGCTAGCTTGGCGGCGGGAGGGCCCCAATGCGCCGCAATCTCAAGGCCGAGTTTGTCGTCGGCACCCTGGAAAAGCTTCAGGCGCGGATCGGCGAGCGGTTTCCCGGCGCGGGTCTCGCCGACGTCGCCGTCGACCTGGTCGCCGTGGCCCGCACCTCGGCCCAGCGCGCCCGCGCGATCGGGCGGCCATATCTGCTGCTGCGCGCCGTCATCGCCCTGCTGGTCGCCGCCGGCCTTGCGGTCTTCGCCTGGGGAACGGGCGGCGTGCACTGGAGCGTTGTCCTGGGCGGCGACGTCCTGGCGCTCAGCCAAGGGCTGGAGTCCGTCGTCAACCTGCTGATCCTGTTGGGCGCGGGGGTCTGGTTCCTGATGACCCTGGAGCAGCGGCTCAAGCGCGGCCGGGTGCTGACCGACCTGCATGAACTGCGCGCCTTCGCCCACGTCGTTGACATGCACCAGCTGACCAAAGACCCCACCACGATCCTGGCGCCGCCCGGAGCGCGCACATCGTCGTCGCCCAAGCGCGAGATGACCCGCTTCCAGCTGACCCGCTACCTGGAATACTGCGCCGAGATGCTGGCCCTGATCGGCAAGCTGGCGGCGCTTTACGGCGAGCGGACGCCGGATACCGAAGTGCTGGGGGCGGTGAACGACGTTGAGGACCTGTGCACCAGCCTCGGCCGCAAGATCTGGCAGAAGATCACCATCCTGAGCGCGCTCGAGGATCAGGAAACGCCGGCGGCGCCTCCGGCCTAGCGCGCGGCGCGCTTCTTCGGGGCCGGCTTCTCGGCCGCGGCGGCGGGCTCGGCCATGAGTGCGGCGTTGATGGCCGCGCGCAGGCGCTCGGGCTTGATGGGCTTCTCGACCACCGAGGCCATACCGATAGACAGGTAGTGCTTGGCGTCGGCCGGATCGGCGTTAGCGGTCAGGGCAACGAT
>CAZRKY010000072.1:0-13203 GCA_964600375.1 uncultured Caulobacteraceae bacterium
CGTCGACGTGGCCCGAGACGATGTGGCCACCTAGTTCGTCGCCCAGGCGCGCGGCGCGTTCGAGGTTGACGCGCGTTCCGGCCGCCCAGTCGCCCAGCGTGGTGCGGTCCAGGCTCTCCTGCGAAACCTCGACCGCGAACCAGCCCGGACCCATTTCGACGACGGTCAGGCAGCAGCCCGCGTGGCTGATCGAGGCGCCCAGGTCGATGGTCGTCGTGTCGTAGCTGGTCTCGACCTCAAAGCGGCGGGCGCGTTCGGTGTCGGTGACGGCGCGCACGCGGCCGATGTCGGTGACGATGCCGGTGAACATCAGGCCCTCTCGTATCGCTCCCACAAGTCGGGTCCCAGCTCGTGAACCGCAACCCTGGTGAAGCACGGCGCGACCGCCAGGACGTCGAGGCCCATGCCAGCGATGCCGGGCCGGCCGTCGCCGCCCAGGATCATGGGCGCGCGAAACCACTCGATGGCGTCGACGAGATCGGCTTGCAGGAATGACGCGGCCACCTGGCCGCCGCCTTCGACCATCAGGCGCAGATGGTCGATGAGGAACGGATCCTCCGCCCGCATCTCTTCGTGCAGGATCTCGAGATCTTCCATCACCGACAGGATGTCCACGCGGCCGTCCAGGTCGGGCACGATGATCTGCTCGACCTCGGCAGCCAGCATCGTGCCGCTGGGCTCGATCGAGTAGACAAGCACCGGCAGTTCCGGGTCGGCCAGGCGCGAGCGCAGCGGCATGCGACCGTAGCTGTCCAGCACAATCCGGATCGGCTGGGGCCCGTCATAGTCCGGCAGGCGGATAGACAGCTCGGGGTCGTCGGCGATCACGGTCTCGACGCCGACCAGGATGGCGTCGTGCTCGGCGCGCAGGCGGTGAACCTGTTCGCGGGCCGCTTCGCCGGTGATCCATTTGGACTCGCCCGAGGATGTCGCGATGCGGCCGTCCAGGGATGTGGCGAGTTTCAGGGTGACGCGGGGTCGGCTCACCCCTTCTCTTCCTCGCTCAGGCCCTCGGAGGCCAGGAAGGAAGCGAAATCCTGGGTCTCGCGGAAGTCGCGGTAGACCGAGGCGTAGCGGACGTAGCCGACCTCATCGACGTTCTTCAGCGCCTTCATGACCATCTCGCCGATGACGCTGGAGGGGATTTCGGTTTCGCCCAGGCTTTCCAGCTGGCGCACGATGCCGGAGATCATCTGGTCGATCCGGTCGGACTCCACTGGCCGCTTGCGCAGGGCGATCGAGACCGAACGCTCCAGCTTTTCCCGCGCGAAGGGCAGCCGGCGGCCCGAGCGCTTCAGCACCATCAGCTCGCGCAACTGGACGCGCTCAAAGGTCGTGAAACGCCCGCCGCACTGGGGGCAGGACCGGCGACGTCGGATGGCCGCGCCGTCTTCCGACGGGCGGGAGTCCTTCACCTGGGTGTCCAGGTTTCCGCAGAACGGGCAACGCAAGGGGTAGCGCCTCTAATGGCCTGGGTCAGCCATATATAGGGAAACGACCCGTCAAGTCTGCAACCTCTTGCCGGACGCGGGTCTTGACGCCCTCGTCCGGGCTTCCGTCGTCGGTTAGGCCATCGACCACGTCGGCGATCAAGTGACCGATCTTCTGGAACTCGCCCACGCCGAAGCCCCGCGTCGTTCCTGCCGGCGAGCCCAGCCGGACGCCCGAGGTGATGGTGAAGGGCTTGTCGTCGAACGGGACGCCGTTCTTGTTGCAGGTGATGTTGGCGTCCTCCAGCGCGGCCTCGGTGGCCTTGCCGGTGGCGTTCTTCGGCCGCAGGTCGACCAGCATCAGGTGGCTGTCGGTGCCGCCCGAGACGATGGCCAGGCCCCGCTCGACCAGGACGGCGGCGAGCGCGCGCGCATTGTCGACGGTCTGCTGGGCGTAGAGCTTGAACTCCGGCTTGAGCGCCTCCCCGAAGGCCACGGCCTTGGCGGCGATGACGTGCTCCAGCGGGCCGCCCTGCAGGCCCGGGAAGACGGCGGAATTGATCTTCTTGCCCAGGTCCTCGTCGTTCGACAGCACCATGCCGCCGCGCGGGCCGCGCAGGGTCTTGTGGGTGGTGGTGGTGACCACGTGGGCGTGCGGAAGCGGATCGGGATAGACGCCGCCGGCCACAAGGCCCGCGTAGTGGGCCATGTCGACCATGAAGTAGGCGCCGATCGAGTCGGCGATCTCGCGGAAGCGCTTGAAGTCGATGTGGCGGCTGTAGGCGGAGGCGCCGGCGAGGATGAGCTTGGGCTTCTCGCGCTCGGCCATCTCCGCGACGTGGTCGTAATCGATCAGGTGGTCGTCCTGGCGCACCGTGTAGGTCACCGGCCGGAACCACTTCCCGGACTGGTTGGCGGGCGAGCCGTGGGTCAGGTGACCGCCGGCTGCCAGGTCCATGCCCAGGAAGGTGTCGCCGGGCTGCAGCAGGGCCATGAACACGGCCTGGTTGGCCTGGGCGCCGGAGTGCGGCTGAACGTTGGCGAAGCTGCAGCCGAACAGCTGCTTGGCCCGATCGCGCGCCAGATCCTCGGTCACGTCGACGTATTCGCAGCCGCCGTAGTAGCGCCGCCCGGGGTAGCCCTCGGCGTATTTGTTGGTCAGGACCGAGCCCTGCGCCTCCAGCACCGCCTTCGAGACGATGTTCTCCGATGCGATCAGCTCGATCTGGGTCCGCTGGCGGTGCAGTTCGCCCTGGATGCCTTTGAAGATGTCCGGATCAGCGTCGGCCAGCGTCTTCGAGAAGAAGGCGCCGTGGGTGAAGGCGGCGTTGGCGTCGGTCACGGGCGGGAATCCTTGGCTAAGGCGTGCGCCTGTTTAGACGCCGGGTCCCCGCCGGTTCAACCCGCCGCTTCGATGAGTTTGAGCAGCTTGCTTACCGCCAGGCGTTCAACCGCGTTCGGTTCGCGCGCCGGACCGGCGGCGGAGGCTTCGAGTCCGGTGACGGTATCGACCGCCGTGACCTTCAGCCACTGGCCGTTGCGGATGTGCTCGACGATGTAGCGCTTGTCAGGCGGCAACGGGCCGGCGGGCGACGTTGCAGCGGGTCCAGAGCGCGTCCATGGCCGTCACCAGCCGGTCCATCATCTCGTCGGTGTGGTCGGGCGACGGGGTGAAGCGCAGGCGCTCGGTGCCGCGCGGGACGGTCGGGTAGTTGATCGGCTGGACGTAGATGCCGCTCTCGTGGAGCAGGAAGTCCGAGACCATCTTGCAGTGGACGGGGTCGCCGACCAGCACCGGCACGATATGGCTGACCGAGGTCTCCATCACCGGGATGCCGGCGGCGGCGAAGCGTTCTTTCAGGCGGGCGGCCCGGGCCTGGTGGGCTTCTCGGACCTCGTTGTGCTCGCGCAGGTAACGCACCGAGGCGAGCGCGCCGGCCATCAGGGCGGGCGGCAGGCTGGTGGTGAAGATGAAGCCTGAGGCCCACAGGCGGATGGCGTCGACCATGTCCCGGTCGCCGGCGATGTACCCGCCCATGACGCCGAAGGCCTTGCCCAGCGTGCCCTCGATGATGTCGATCTGGTCCATGACGCCGTCGCGCTGGGCCACGCCCGCGCCTTCGTGGCCGTAGAGGCCGACGGCGTGGACTTCGTCAAGGTAGGTGAGCGCGCCGTACTTCTTGGCCAGCGCGATGGTCCCGGCCAGGTCGGCGATGTCGCCGTCCATGGAATAGACACTCTCGAAAGCGATGAGCTTGGGCGCGTCAGCGGGCGCGGCGGCCAGCAGGGTCTCAAGGTGGGCCAGATCGTTGTGGCGGAACACGTGACGCTCGCCGCGGCCATTGCGGATGCCCGCGATCATAGAGGCGTGGTTGCCCTCGTCGGAGAAGATGATCAGCCCCGGCAGGACCTTCTGCAGCGTCGTCAGGGTCGCCTCGTTGGCCACATAGCCCGAGGTGAACAACAGCGCCGCTTCCTTGCCGTGCAGCGAGGCGAGCTCGGCTTCCAGCTCGTTGTGATAGCGCGTGGTGCCCGAGATGTTGCGGGTGCCGCCCGAGCCCGAGCCGGCCTCGTCGATCGCCGCGTGCATGGCGTCCAGCACGACCGGGTTCTGACCCTGGCCGAGGTAGTCGTTGGAGCACCAGACGTCGATCTCGCGCTCTTGGCCGTCGTCCATGGTCCAGACGGCGCGCGGGAACTGGCCGCGGCGGCGCTTCAGATCTGCGAAGACCCGGTAGCGACCCTCCGAGCGAACCTGCTCGATCGCGTTCTGGAATGCGGCCTTGTAGTCCATGGCTTCAATCTAACCCCCGCGCGGTGCGAGGACGACTCCCGACTGTTGGCGGGTTTCTAGGACCGGCCCGCGCGCGTGTCCACGCCGTGAAACTACGTAATCGTCAACGACCGCCGATTCTGCGTGAACGGCCGTCAGGCCAGCTTCTCAAGGTCGCCACGCAGCAGCTGAATGATCCCGGAGAAGTCCTTGCCGCCGTAGCCCAGGCGTTCGTAGAGCGCGAAAAGCGCCTCGGCCTGGGCGCCCATCGGTGTCGTGGCACCGGCCTTGGCCGCGGCCTCCTGCGCCAGCTTGAGGTCCTTGAGCATCATGGCCCCGGCGAAACCGCCCTCGAAGTTGCGGTTGGACGGCGAGGCCGGCACCGGTCCCGGGATCGGGCAATAGGTGGTCAGCGACCAGCACTGGCCCGAGGACTTCGACGCGATGTCAAAGAAGGCCTGACCGTCGAGGCCCAGGCGTTCAGCCAGGGCGAAGGCCTCGCACAGGCCGATCATCGAGATGCCCAGCACCATGTTGTTGCAGATCTTGGCGGCCTGGCCCGTGCCGTGGTCGCCGGCGCGGATCGTCACCCGCGACATGGGCGCCAGCGCCTCCTCGACGCGCGGGAAGGCGTCTTCGTCGCAACCGACCATGAAGGCGAGGGTGCCGGCGTCGGCGGCCATGATGCCGCCGGACACCGGGGCGTCGGCGAAAGTGAAGCCTTGCTCGCCGGCCTGTTTTGCCACGGCGCGGGCGGACTCGACGTCGATGGTCGAGCAATCGATGAGCAAAGCGGTCTTCGGCGCATTCGGCAGGATCTGCTCGGCATAGACCGAGCGCACGTGTGGACCGGCCGGCAGCATGGTGATGACCACGTCCGCGTCCTTGACGGCTTCGGCCACCGAGGCGACGGGCGAACAGCCATGCTCCCCCGCACGCTTCAGCGCATCGGCGGACAGGTCGAAGGCGGCGACCTGACGGCCCGCCTTGGCCTGATTGGCGGCCATGCCGCCGCCCATGTTGCCCAGCCCGATGAAAGCGATGCGCATGACAGTCCTCGTCGCGAATGTTGCGGCGAGCGGCTTACTGCGTTCGCGGCCCGGGCGCTACGCCCTTAACGGCGGCCGAACAGTCCGGCCCGCGGCTTCTTGAAGCGCAGGATGAACTGGTCGGTGTGGCCACGGATGGCCGGGTCGAAGACGAGCGCGGTACGGGGATCGGCGGGATTGGCCAACAGGTCGCTTGATCCGTCCAGCACGAAGCCGGCCGCCAGCACTTCGCGCTTGACCGCCTCGACGTCGATCCGGTGCAGCTTGTCTGCGGTCGTCCCGACATCGGCGCCGGCCACGGCGTGGTGGTCGATGATGACGTAATAGCCGCCCGGCTTCAGGGCCGCGAATACTGCAGCGTTGACCCTGGACGCCGTGTCCGCCGGGAACGGCGGCAGATGGAAGTCGTGGTAGTTCTGGTTGGTGAAGGCGACGTCCAGGCTGGAAGGCGGCGCGAACTCCGCGAAGCTCTCTCCCGACGTCGTGATGTTGGGGAAGCTCATCGGCAGCTCGGTCAGCGGCTTGGCGTAGTCTGCGCTGAAAGCCACGAACTCGGCCGGCTGCCACGACCAGACGTGACCCCGGGTCCCCACGATGCTGGCGAACACGCGGCTGTAGTAGCCCCCGCCGATGACCAGGTCGGCGACCTTCGAACCCGGCTTGATGTGGGCGAAGGCGGCGATCGCGGCAGGGTGAGAGCGCGCGTCGCGATCCTTGTCCTCGGCGGTGCGGCGGCTGTCGGCCAGGGCGTCCGAAATCGGCGACCAGGCGATGGCCGCGGCTGGGGTCAGGACGAGGGCGGCGGCGGCCAGCAGGCCGAAATGGCGCCGATTGAGCTTGGTGGTCATGTTCGGATCCTAGCGGCGGGGTTTACGAAACTTGAGGATGAAGCGGTCGGTCTTGTCGTGGATCTCGGTCTCGAAGATGCGGGCCGTGTGCGGGTCATCGGCGCGGCGCAGCACATCCAGCGACCCGACGTAGACGAATCCCGCCGCCTCGACCTCGCGGCGCACGATGGCCGGATCGATGCGGTGCAGGGTCTCGGAGGTGGAGACGTCCGACCCGGGCGCGGCCGCGTGGTCGCCGACGATGTAGTAGCCGCCGGGCTTCAGCGCCGCGAACACCGAGCGGTTGAAGGCGGCCACGTCCGTGCCTTCCATGAACTTGGCGTGCAGGTCGTGGTAGTTCTGCATGGTGAAGACGATGTCGACCTGCTCGGGCGCGCCGAAGGTCGCCGCCGGAGCGAAGATGCCGGTGACATTGGGCGTGTTGGTATCGTTGCGCAGCTTGTCCATGCCGGCCTTGGCCCGGTCGCCGAACTTGTCCACTAACTCTTGGGGCGAGATCGCATAGACCTTGCCGGTGCGGCCGACGATCGGGCTGAACAGGCGGGTGAAGTAACCGCCGCCCGGCCAGTAGTCGACGATCTTGTCGCCCCGCTTGACCCCGATGAACTGCAGGATCTGGGCGGGCATCCGGTTGGGGTCGCGGGCGCGGTCGGCGTCGGGCCGGGTCGGCGTGGCGACGGCGTGGGCGACGGCGGGCGAGACGCGGGCGGCGGCGTAGGCGGTCCCTGCCCCCAACGCCAGCATCACGGCACAGGCGGCGATCAACTTACGCATCGTCTCAGCTCCCCGGGATCTTCCGAGGCGTAGCAACGCCCTTCGCGGAGTAAAATCAAGGTTCGACGAACGACCTGAAATGATCTTTAGAAATTCCTCATCGGGGGTCAGGCGTCAGGCCGTCAGCCCCGGCAGCGGGGTCCATTCCTGGTCGGCGGGAAGTGGCGCGAACAACTCGTCCAGCAAAGTGTCCGAGACGCCCTCCAGTGCGGAGGGGTTCCAGCGCGGATCCTGGTCCTTGTCGACGATGACGGCGCGCACGCCCTCCTGGAAGTCGTGGGTTTGGACCGTGCGACCGCCGAGACGGTATTCCATCTGCATCACCTCGGCGAACGAGTCCATGGCGGCGCCGGCGCGCAGCTGGCGCAGGGTGATCTTCATGGCCTGGGGCGACTTGCGGCGCAGGGTCCGCAGTTCCTTGAAGGCCCAGTTCTCACCATCGGCTTCGGACTCCAGATCGGCGAAGATCGCCTCCATGGTGTTGTGGCCGAAGAAGCGGTCGATGCGGCGCAGGTTTTTCTCGATGCGCGCCTCGCCGACGTCAGAATCGAAGCGTTCCACGACACCCTTGGGATCGCCCGGAATGGCCCGCAGGGCGACCTTCAGCGCGTCCAGGCTGACGCTCTCGACGTAGTGGGTGGCGATCCCCAGCGCGAGGCACTCGTCCGCGCGCAGGCGCGCGCCGGTCAGGGCCAGCCAGAGTCCGGATTGCCCCGGAAGCCTGGGCAGGTGCCATCCGCCGCCGACGTCGGGAAACAGACCGATGCCGGTCTCGGGCATGGCGTAGAGGGTGTGCTCGGTGACGATGCGGATGGTGGCCGGCTGGGAAATGCCCACGCCGCCGCCCATGACGATGCCGTCCATGATGGCCACGATTGGCTTTGGATAGACCATCATCAGGTGGTTCAGGCGGTACTCGGTCAGGAAGAAGGCCTTGGCCTCCATCGCATCCCCGGCCCCGCTCTCGGCGATCATGCGAATGTCGCCGCCCGCGCAGAAGCCGCGCTCGCCGTTGTGGTCGAGCAGGACCAGCTCGACCGCCGGATCGTTCCGCCAGGCCATCAGCGCCGCCGTCATCAGTTCGCACATCTGGCGCGTCAGCGCGTTCAGAGCGCGCGGGCGATTGAGCGTGATGTGGCCCACGCCGTCTTCGACGCGGGTGAGGACGGGGACTTCGACGGGTTCTACAGCCATAGCCCGGCCTAGCCCTTCGGACCGAGGATTCGCAAGCTACTGCCGGAACATCTCTCGCGCCGTGATCACGCGCATGATCTCGTTTGTACCTTCCAGGATGCGGTGCACCCGCAGGTCGCGGACGATGCGTTCCAGCGGATAGTCCTTCAGGTAGCCGTAGCCGCCGTGCAGTTGCAGCGCGTCGTCGGCGATCTGGAAGCAGGCGTCGGTGGCGAAACGCTTGGCCATGGCGCACAGCTGGGTGACGCGGGGATCGCGGGTGTCCATGGCGTGGGCGCCCTTGTGGACCATCAGGCGGGCGGCCTCCAGGCTCGTCGCCATGTCCGCCAGCTTGAACTGCAAGGCCTGGAGGTCCTTCAGCGGTTTTCCGAACTGCTGGCGGGTCTCCATGTAGGCCTTGGCGGTTTCCAAGGCGAGGCGGCTGCCGCCCAGCGAACAGGCGGCGATGTTCAGGCGCCCGCCGTCCAGCCCCGACATGGCGATGCGGAAGCCCTCGCCCTCGGCGCCGACGCGGTTCTCGACCGGCACGCGGCAGTCGTCGAACTGGACGATGGCGGTCGGCTGGTTGGCCCAGCCCATCTTCTTTTCGTTGGCCCCGAACGACAGGCCCGGCGTGCCCTTCTCGACCACGATGGTCGAGACGCCCTTGGGGCCGTCGACGCCGGTACGGACCATGCAGACGTAGATGTCCGAGACCCCGGCGCCCGAGATGAAGGCCTTGGAGCCGTTCAGGACATAGTGGTCGCCGTCCAGCCGCGCGGTCGTGCGCAGGGATGCGGCGTCGGACCCCGAGCCCGGCTCGGTGAGACAGTAGGAGGCGATCAGCTCCATGGTGGTCAGGCGCGGGACGTACTTCGCCCGCAGCTCGGCCGAGCCGTAGCGGTCGATCATCCAGGTCGCCATGTTGTGGATCGAGATGAAGGCGGCGGCGGAGACGTCGCCCCGCGCCAGCTCCTCGAAGATGATCGCGGCGTCGAGGCGGCCCAGGCCCGAGCCGCCGTGCTCCTCCTGGGTGTAGATGGCGCCGAAACCAAGGGCGGCGGCGGCGCGCATCTCCTCGACCGGGAAGTGCTTGTCCTCGTCCCAGCGGGCCGAATGGGGCGCGAGCTCCGCCTCGGCGAAGGCGCGCGCCATGTCCTGGATCGCGCGCTGGTCCTCGGTCAGGTTGAAATCCATCAGGGGTCCTCGAGGCCGCGGCCTTTGCGGGCCGGGCGGGATTGGTTTAGGGGCTTGGCCGGGCGGCGCGTCCGCCCGCGGGAGTCCCATCAATGTCGGACACGTTTTCTAGTGGAGCGAATGCGTCCCCGTCGAGCGGCGATCGCATCGACGGCGTCGACGAGCGCGTCCCGGCCTACATCGTCTACGGCCTGCTGTTCATCGCGCCCTTCACCTCGGGCCTCACCGGCTTGATCGGCGGCGTGCTGGCCCACGTCCTGAAGGGGCCGGGCGTTTCCATCGCCCAGTCGCATATCCGCTTCCAAATCAGGATCTTCTGGATATCGCTTATGATGATGCTTCCGCTGGTGGTCGGATTGCTGGTCGGGCTGACCCTGTTCTTCACCCAGCTCGCCGCCGGGGTGGATGTTTCGCAACTGGATGCGCCCATCTGGGTGATCCCCGCCTTTGTCCTGGCCGGCCTGCTGGCCGCCGCCAGCTGGCTCTGGCTGCTGGGTGCGTCGCTCTTCGGCATCGTCCGCCTGGCCAACAACCGGCCCATTGGCCGCGATTACGCTTGAGAGTGATGACCCACCAGGCCCCCTTCCCCGCCCTGCGCCACCGCCGCCTGCGCCAGGCCGACTGGACCCGGCGCCTGGTGGCCGAGAACGTGCTGACGCTCAACGACTTCATCTGGCCGATCGTGGTCCACGACGGGACCGAAGATCGCATCCCGGTCGCCTCCATGCCGGGCGTCGAACGCCTGTCGGTGAAGGCCCTGGCCAAGGCGGCGAAGGAAGCCGCAGCCCTGGGCATTCCGGCTATCGCGCTGTTTCCGCACATCGACGGCTCGCGCAAGGACGCGCAGGGGTCCTGCGCCACCGACGAAGCCGGCCTGATCCCCGACGCCATCAAGGCGGTGAAGGACGCCGCGCCCGAGCTGGGCGTGATGTGTGACGTGGCGCTGGATTGCTACACCGACCACGGCCACGACGGGCTGATGGAAGATGGCCGCATCCTCAACGACCCAACGATCGAACGGCTGATCGACCAGGCGCTGGTTCAAGTGCGCGCGGGCGCCGACATCGTGGCGCCGTCCGACATGATGGACGGTCGCATCGGCGCCATCCGCGGCGCGCTGGAGGCGACCGGCCACCACGACGCGCTGATCCTGGCCTACGCCGCCAAATACGCCTCGGCCTTCTACGGCCCCTACCGCGACGCGGTCGGCTCGGCCAAGGCGCTGAAGGGCGACAAGCGCACCTACCAGATGGACCCGGCCAACGGCGACGAGGCGATCCGCGAGGTCGCGTCCGACCTGGCCGAGGGCGCCGACATGGTCATGGTCAAGCCGGGCATGCCCTACCTCGACATCGTCCGCCGCGTGGTCGAGACCTTCCGCGTGCCGACCTTCGCCTACCAGGTCTCGGGCGAGTATTCGTCACTGATGGCCGCAGCCCAGAACGGCTGGCTGGACGAGGAACGGGCGATCCTGGAAAGCCTGATGGCCTTCAAGCGCGCGGGCTGCGCGGGCATCGTCAGCTACTTCGCGCCGCGGGCGGCGAAGTTGCTGGGGTAGCCCCTCCTGTCCCTTGGGAGAGGGCCGCTACTCCGACCTCTCTAGCAACTCGCGCAGGTCGTCCTTCCAGAACTTCGCCCACGTATGCGTCCCGTGCCCCTTGCCGTCAGCGCTCGACGGGATGAGGCGGTAGCGGACGTCCTTCAGGCGCGGGACGAATTGCTCGCTAAGCCCCAGCTCCGGCGGATTGATGAAGTCGTCGGCGGAATTGATCCAGGTGACCGGGACCGTGATCAGCTCGAGTTGGGCCGACGGGTCGTAGTTCCGCGAGGAATTGATCTGGAAGAGCAGATCGTTGGCGTCCAGCGCGGCCAGGGCCCTGGGCAGGGCCTCGGCCAAGTAGGCGTCGGCGGCGTCGCGGGTCGGGTACTGGGCCTGCAGTGCCAGGGGCGCGCCACCGGCCAGGGTCAGGAGGCTCTGGGCGGTGCGCAGCCCGGCGACGGGCTGGTTGGTGTAGTCGCCGCCCATCCAGGCTGGGTCGGCCCTGATCGCGTCCATGGCCATCTTGCGCCACAGCCGGTTGCGGCCGGCGATCTGGGTGGGCTCGCAGGCCATGGGCATGAGCGCGCGGGAGAACCCGGGCCAGGTCTCGCCCCAGACAAAGGCGTGCATGCAGCCCATCGAGGTGCCGAACAGCAGCCGCAGGCTCTTCACCCCCAGGCCGTCGACCAGCAGGGCGTGCTGGGCCGCGACCATGTCGTCGTAGTCGTAGGCGGGGAAGCGAGCGCGCAGGCCGTCGGACGGCTTGGACGAGCCGCCGTGGCCGATGCTGTCGGGCAGGATGATGAAGTACTTCGCGGGGTCCAGCTCGCCTCCGGGCGCGAACAGGATGTCGGCGAACTGGGGCCGCAGAAACTGGGCGCCCGTGCCGCCGGTGCCGTGCAGGATCATCACCGCATTGTCGATCTGGCCCCGCGCATCGCGGTGCGGCGTCCCCAAGGTGCGGTAGTGCAGCTTCAAAGCCGGCAGGGTCTCGCCGGACCGGAAGCGGAAATCGCGCACGGTGAAGTCGGCTTCCTGCACCTCCGGCGCGGCGGAGACGGGCGCGGCGCCCAGCATCAACACCACGAGCAAGGCGAAGGCGGCTGAGAGGCGTTTCACGTCACGGCGCTCCTGTTGGGATGGGCAAGGGCTGCGGCGGACCCGCAGGCTCACCAGACAGACTCCAGTTCAACGGAATGCGCACACGCGGCTGCGGCAGTCCATCACCGGCGACGCTGCGTCCACGGCCGCGGGTTCTTCCCTTCATACGGATTTTCGCCGCCGCGCGGATCGAGGCTTGGCCGAAGCCCGACCCTGGCGGCGTTTCACTCACGACCGTACAGGCAGAGACCCGGCCGTCCGGGCCGAGGGAACACTCGATCACGGCGCTGCCTTCGATGCCCTGATCACGGGCTGGGTGGGGGTAGTAGCGTTCAAGTTCGCTTCCGGGCGGCGGCGGAGGAGGCAGGCGTGGCGTCTCGTCAAACGGCTCTGCGAGGGCGGACGGAGCGAGACATGCAAGGCCGACTACGAGCCAGGTCCGAAGGGTTTTCTTCACGCTCGAACTCCCCTGCCCTCGACCTAGGGCCTCACTTCCCGCGTCAGGTTCCGGCGGGTCGACCAGACGATAGCGACCTTCACGCGTTTCCCCACCATCTCCGGCTTGATCTTCTCGACCGGGCCGAACTGGTAGAGCTCAAGCACCTTGCGCGACGCCTCGGCGAAGCCGGCCCCTTCCGGCTTTTCCTCGATGATCGTGCAGTCCTCGAACCCGCCCCGGGCCGTGGCGGCGCATTCCAGGGTCGTGGCCCCGGAGAGGTGGTCGCGGAAGGCGCCTTCCGGATAGAGTGCGAAGATCTGGCTGTTCGGCGGGCGTTTGATCCAGCGGATCCCACGGCCGAACTCCTTGGCCGGATTGAAGCTGATCAGATAGTCCATCTGCCACAAGGGCGCGGCGTGGGCGGCCAGGGCCGCGCCGGCGACGCCAAGCGCTGCGAGCGCCGCGATCAGCGCTTTCTGCGGTCTTCCAGACGGGCGGCCAGGCTCGAAGTGTCCCAACGCGCGCCTCCCATGGCTTGCACTTCGGAATAGAACTGATCGACCAACGCGGTAAGGGCAAGGTGCGATCCGTTGGCGCGCGCTTCTTCCAGCACCAGCCCGAGGTCCTTGCGCATCCAGTCGACCGCGAAGCCGAAGTCGAAGCGGTTTTCCGCCATGGTCGCCCAGCGGTTGTCCATCTGCCACGACTGCGCCGCGCCCTTGCCGATCGCCTCGTGAACGGCGGCGGTGTCGAGCCCGGCAGCCTTGGCGAAATGCATCGCCTCGGCCAGGCCCTGGACCGTGCCGGCGATGCAGATCTGGTTGACCATCTTGGTCAGCTGGCCGGACCCGACCGGGCCCATCAGCTTTACGGCCTTGG
>CAZRKY010000073.1:0-13143 GCA_964600375.1 uncultured Caulobacteraceae bacterium
GGCGAGGCCATGGCCAATGCGGCTTCGGTCACCGACTACGACGCGGTCCAGAAGATGGTCGCCGACGCCATGGCCAAATGGGGCCGCGTCGACATCCTGATCAACAACGCCGGCGTCCTGCGCGACAAGACCTTCGGCAAGATGGAGATCGAGGACTTCAAGTTCGTCATGGACGTGCACCTGATGGGCTCAGTCAACTGCACCAAGGCGGTGTGGGAGATCATGAAGGCCCAGAACTACGGCCGCATCGTGCTGACCACCTCCTCGTCGGGCCTGTTCGGCAACTTCGGCCAGTCCAACTACGGCGCCGCCAAGATGGCCATGGTGGGCCTGATGCAGACGCTCACCATCGAAGGCGCCAAGAACGACATCCGGGTGAACTGCCTGGCCCCCACGGCCGCCACGCGCATGACCGAGGACCTGGGCGCGCGCCTCGACCTCGACACCCTGCGCCCGGGCCTGGTGACGCCGGGCGTGATGTTCCTGGTCAGCGAGGATGCGCCGACGCGGGCTATCATGAACGCCGGGGCCGGCAACTTCGAGCGCACCTATGTGACCTACACCAAGGGCGCCTACATCGGCGATCGCGAGGACGCGGCCGAGGAAGTGGCGCGGCGCTGGAACGAGATCTCCGACCGCGCCGGCGAAATCGTGCCCGAGAGCGGCGCGGCCCAGGGGATGAACGAAGTGCAGAACGCCATGGCGGCAAAGGGAGCGGCCTGATGACCAAGACCGTTCAATTCGCGGTCCTGAAGAGCGTCGAGGGCCTCGATCTCGGCCATTCCGACTGGGTCGAGATCACCCAGGACATGATCAACACCTTCGCCGAGGTGACCAACGACCACCAGTGGATCCACGTCGACGTCGAGCGCGCGAAGAAGGAGATCGGCGGCACTATCGCCCACGGCTTCCTGACCGTCAGCCTGATGTCGGGCATGAGCTACGGCCTGCTCAAGGTCGAGGGCGTGACGCGGGCCATCAACTACGGCTTCGACAAGCTGCGCTTCACCGACGTGGTGCGCCCGGGAGAACGCATCCGCCTGCACCAGAAGATCATCGCGGTGGAAGAGAAGGCCGGCGGCGTCGCCATGACCCGCGCCTGCACGGTCAAGATCGAAGGCAAGGACCGCCCAGCGCTGGTGTGCGAGTGGGTCGGGGTGGTCTACGGCTAGGAGCGGCGCAAGCCGCGACCCTTCCCTCTTCAGAGGGAAGGAAGGGCCCCACGCACCGGAGCCGAAGGCGGAGGTCCTTGCGTGGGAGGATGAGTGCCGGCGCGCGCGCCCGCGCTGTGCGCGGCTCCACTCATCCTCCAGCGTTTGCCTGCGCTTCGCTCCGGCACGCTGGGACCTCCTTCCCTCTAAAGAGGGAAGGGGTGCGACCCGAGAAACGCCCGCTACCGCGTCCTTCCTGTCACGATATTCCCGCCCGATCCGTCCTAGTGTCCCCGCCAATGGGGCCTGACATCGCAATCGTGGTCGGCGGCTGGGCGTTCGCGCTGGGCGTGCTGGTCTGGTCGGAACACAACTGGCCGGCGCTGATGCGCTGGCTGGTGCGGTCGGCTGTGTTTTCCGGCGCGGTGCTGATCACACTCTGGGGGCGCTACGACCTGACGGCGGAAGTGATCGCAATAGTCGTGATCAGCGGCCTGCTGCTGTCCGGCCTGCCGGTGGTGCATGAACTGGTGTTCCACGCGGCGCGGGCGCCGAGGCGGAACGACTAGGAGCCCCGCTTTGCGGATGGTCTCCCCCCTCTCCCTTGCGGAGAGGGAGGTCCCGGCGTGCCGGAGCCGCAGGCGAAGGCCCACGCCGGAGGGTGAGGGGGAAACGCGACGTCGGCCGAGGTGGTGATTCCCCCTCATTCTCCCGCGCAAGAACCTCCGGCCTGACGGCCTCCGGTGCGCGGGGCCCTCTTTCTCCGCAAGGGAGAAAGGGGGAGGGGGACTAGGCCCCCGCCCGCTTCGCGAAGCTCCACGCCGCTTCCGCCAGCATGCGGTTCTTGGACGCCATCTCCACCGCCTGCGCGCTCGCCGCCGTCCCATCGCGCACCCGCCCGGCGATGCCCTGGACGATGCCCGTCAGGCGGAAGAGGTTGTAGGCGAAGTACCAGTCGAGGTTGGGCAGGCCCGCGCGGCCGGTGGCCTGGCAGTAGAGTTCGGTGGCTTCCTCGATGGTAGGGATGCCCAGCGCCTTCACGTCCACGCCCAGCAGCCCCGAGCGGCCGTCCGGCGGCATGACCCAGTGCATCAGGAAGTAGGTGAAGTCGGCCAGCGGATCGCCCAGCGTCGACAGCTCCCAGTCCAGCACCGCCGCCACTTCCGGCCGGTCGGCGTGGAACATCAGGTTGTCGATGCGGAAGTCGCCGTGGACGATGGAGACGCGCTCCTGCTCGGGCACGGAGCCCGGCAGCCAGTCCATCAGCCGGTTGGCCTCGTCGATGGTCTCGGTCTCCGACGCCCTGTACTGCTTCGACCAGCGGTCGATCTGGCGCGCGAAGTAGTTGCCGGGCTTGCCGTAGTCGCCCAGGCCGATGGCCTCGGGGTCATAGTTGTGCAGGCGCGCCAGGGTCCCGATCTCGGAGGCGTAGATGGCGCTGCGCTCGGCCGGCGTGTGGTCGGGCAGCATGCCGTTCCAGTAGACCCGCCCCTCCACCAGGCTCATCACATAGAACATCGAGCCGATGACGCCGGTGTCCTCGCAGAGCCCGTAGGTCTTCGCCACCGGGAAGCCCTGGGCCGACAGGGCCGAGATCACCTTGAACTCGCGGTCCACCGCATGCGCCGAGGGCAGCAGCACCCCCATCGGCTTGCGGCGCAGGACGTAGGCGCGGCCGGGCGTGTCCAGGCGGTAGGTCGGGTTGGACTGCCCGCCCTTGAACTGGCTGACGGCCAGGGGCCCGACGTAGCCCTCGACGTTTGCCTCCATCCAGGCCGCGAGCGCAGCCTCGTCGAAGCGGTGGCGCTCCTCGACCGGCTTGGTCCCTTCGAACTTGCCCGGCTCGGCCGCCATCAGTGCTTGCGCTCGCGGTTCGAGTACTTGGCGTATTCCATGCGCGCGATGGTCCGGTTGTGGACCTCGTCGGGGCCGTCGGCGAGGCGCAGGGTGCGGATGCCGGCGTAGGCGTGGGCCAGCTCGAAGTCCTGGCACACGCCGGCGCCGCCGTGAGCCTGGATGGCGTCGTCGATGATCTTCAGCGCCATGTTGGGGGCCGCCACCTTGATCATGGCGATCTCCAGCTGGGCGACCTTGTTGCCGGCCTTGTCCATCATGTCGGCGGCCTTGAGGCAGAGCAGGCGGGTCATCTCGATGTTGGTGCGGGCGTCGGCGACGCGCTGCTCCCACACCGAATGTTCGGCGAGCGTCTTGCCGAAGGCGACGCGGCTTTGCAGGCGGCGCGTCATGGCCTCGAGCGCGGCCTCCGCGGCGCCCAGGGTGCGCATGCAATGGTGGATGCGGCCCGGGCCAAGCCGGCCTTGCGCGATCTCGAAGCCGCGGCCTTCGCCGAGCAGCAGGTTCGAGGCCGGCACGCGCACGTCCTTGAGGATCACCTCGCAGTGGCCGTGGGGCGCGTCGTCGAAGCCGAACACGGTCAGCGGCCGCACGACTTCCACGCCGGGCGCGTCCAGCGGCACCAGGATCTGGGACTGCTGCTGGTGGCGGGCGGCCTCCAGGTCGGTCTTGCCCATGACGATGGCGATCTTGCAGCGCGGATCGCCCATGCCCGACGACCACCACTTGCGGCCGTTGATGACGTAGTCGTCGCCGTCGCGGACGATGCGGCACTCGATGTTGGTGGCGTCCGACGACGCGACCGCCGGCTCGGTCATCAGGAAGGCCGATCGGATCTCGCCGTTCAGCAGCGGCCTCATCCACTGCGCCTTCTGCTCTGGCGTGCCGTAGCGGTGGAAGACCTCCATGTTGCCGGTGTCGGGCGCCGAGCAGTTGAACACCTCCGACGCCCACATCACCCGGCCCATCTCCTCGGCGCAGAGCGCGTACTCGAGATTGGTCAGGCCGGCGCCGTGGTACTCGCCCTCGTCGTGGGCGTCGTTGGGCGGCAGGAACAGGTTCCACAGCCCCTCGGCCCGCGCCTTGGGCTTCAGCTCCTCGATGATCGGGATGACCTGCCAGCGGTTGGACCCGAAGGCCGTCATCTGGTCCTTGTAGGTCTGCATGTTGGGATAGACGTGCGCGTCCATGAAGGCGCGGACCCGGTCGCGCCAATGGCGCTGACGTTCGGAAAGATCGAAGTCCATAGGGCGTCTCCTGGAGGGTTCTCTACTGGGCGGCCGAGGAGCGCGCCAACGACAGCGCCTCCCAGACCGTGCGTCGGAACTTGGCCATGCCGCCGACCCAGCGGTCGTAGGCCTGGGCCTTGTTGTTGAAGTACTCGAAGACCTTCTCGTGGGGCATGATCATGAACTTGCCCGCCTTGACGCCCTCGACCGTCGCCTCGGCGATCTGGTCGGGCGTCAGGATGCCGTCCACGTCCGCGCCCGCGAAATTGCCCGCCCGCGCCATGCGGGTGTCCACCGCCTGGGGGCAGACCACCGAGACCCGGATGCCGTCGTCGCGGTGGCTGATGGCCAGGCTTTCGGCGAAGCCGAGCGCCGCGTGCTTGGTCGTGGAATAGACGGCCGAGCCCACCTGGGTCAGCAGGCCAGCGGCCGAGACCACGTTCACGAACCAGCCTTCGCCGCGCTCCTTGAAGCCCGGCAGCATGACGCGCGCGGCGTAGACGTGGCTCATCACGTTCACATGCCAGGCCCGGTCCCAGATGGGGTCGGGCGAGGAGGCGGCGTTGTTCAGGTCGGGGTCGATGTCGGCGATGCCGGCGTTGGAGACGAAGATGTCGACCGGCTTGCCCGCGGCCATTTCGGTCGCGGCCACCAGGGCGCGGATGTCCTCTTCCTTCGAAACGTCGCAGCGATGCCCCGAGGCGTGCGCGCCGATCGCGGCGGCCACGGCCTTGGCGCCCGCCTCGTCCAGATCGGAGACCGCCACGTGGGCCGCGCCTTCGCGGGCGAACCGCTCCGCCAGCGCCTTGCCGATTCCGTTCGCGGCGCCGGTGACGACGACGACCTTGCCCTGGATTTCCACGCTCAAGCTCCGGGTTCGCTATTGGCTCTGGGTTCGCTAAAGAGACGCATACCTTCCCGCAATCAGGTGCGCCATGCCCCAACTACAAAACCGCCAGGTCAAGCTGGCCGCCCGCCCGGTGGGTCTAATCAAGCGGGAGGACTTCAGCTTTGAGACAGCGCAAGTCGGCGAGCTGGCCGACGGCGAGGTGCTGGTGAAGGTCAGCCACCTGTCTCTGGACCCCGCCATGCGCGGCTGGATGAACGCGGGCCGCTCCTACATCCCGCCCGTCGAGCTGGGCGAGGTGATGCGCGCGGGCGGCGGCGGCCGGGTGGTCGAGAGCAAGCACCCCGCCTTCCGCGAAGGCGACGCCGTCACCGGCATCACCGGCGTGCAGGAATACGCGGCCATCAAGGGCGAGCGGCTGCAGAAGGTCGACGCCGGCAAGGTGCCGCTGGAATCCTACCTCGGCGGCCTCGGCATGCCGGGCATGACCGCCTACTTCGGCCTGCTGGACGTCGCCACGGTGAAGGCCGGCGAGACCGTGGTGGTCTCCGGCGCGGCCGGGGCCGTGGGCTCGATCACCGGCCAGATCGCCAGGATCATGGGTTGCCGCGTCATCGGCATCGCCGGCGGGGCCGACAAGTGCCGCGACGTGGTCGAGGACTTCGGCTTCGACGCCTGCGTCGACTACAAGAACGAGGACGTCTCCAGGCGCCTGCGAGAGCTCTGCCCGGACCGCATCAACGTCTATTTCGACAACGTCGGCGGCGACATCCTGAACGCCTGCCTGGCCCAGATGGCGCTCCACGGCCGCATCGCCATCTGCGGCGCCATCAGCCAGTACAACAACACCACCCCTATGCAGGGCCCGTCCAACTACATGAGCCTGCTGGTCAACCGCGCCCGCATGGAAGGCTTCGTGGTCTTCGACTACGCCAAGCGCTTCGGCGAGGCGGTGAACGCCATGGCGGCCTGGATGGCGGAAGGCAAGCTGAAGGTCCGCGAACACGTCGTCGAAGGCGGCGTCGACGCCTTCCCGGAAACGCTGAACAAGCTGTTCGCCGGCGAGAACACCGGCAAGCTGGTGCTGAAGATCGCCTGATGGCCAAGGCGCCGCCCAGCGTGGACGCCCTGCTGGCGACGCTCGACCACCCGATGAAGGCGGAGCTGGAGCGGCTGCGCGCCATCGTGCTGGCCGCCGACCCGGCGCTCACCGAACAGGTGAAATGGAACGGCCCCAGCTTCTGCTGGAACGGCGAGGACCGCATCGCCGCCAATGTGCGCGGCAAGGACGCGGTGATGCTGGTCTTCCACCGCGGCGTGGCGGTGAAGGATGCGGCGGGGTTTGCGTTCGACGACCCCACGGGGTTGATGAAGTGGGCCGCGCCGGACCGGGCGGTGGTGACGCTGAAGTCGATGGCGGAGATCGAGGCGGCCGCTGACGGCCTGGCGGACCTGGCCCGCCGCTGGATGCGGGCGACGGCCTAGGCCTCATGCGCCCCTTCCCCCTTGCGGGGAAGGAGGGAACCCACGCACCGGAGCGGCGCAAGCCGCGCAGGTTCTTGCGTGGGGGTAGAGGGTAACGGGCGAAGCCCGCCGGCCACGGTCTCGCCAGCCGCCGCCATTGAATAGTTCGCTTCGCTCAAACCCCTCTACCCCCACGCAAGGACCTACGGCCTTCGGCCTCCGGTGCGTGGGTTCCCGCCTTCCCCGCAGGGGGGAAGGGGCGCGGCTTCAGCGTTGCATGCACACGGCGAGGATCTTTGCGGCAACCCCGTCGCGGTTGGTGAAGACATCGCTGTTCCAGAACCGCAGAACCTCGAACCCCTGCGCCCTCAACCACGCGTCCCGCTCTTCGTCGTAGGCGTTAGCCTGCTGATGCTGCGACCCGTCGACCTCGATGATCAGCCGCTTCTGGAAGCAGACGAAGTCGGCGATGTAGCGCCCGATCGGAACCTGCCGCCGGAACCGCAGGCCCAGCCGGTCATGCCTGAGTAGACTCCAGACGATGCGCTCGGCGTCGGAGGGCGCCTTGCGCATGGCGCGGGCGCGTTCCTTCAGGATGGGGTCCTGCGCGGACATTCCGGAACATAAGCAGAACATTGGTCGATCGCCAAGGGGCCAAGCGGCGGAAAGAGCACGACCCCTTCCCCCCAAGGGGGGAGGGGCGCGGTTGCTTCTTCGCACTTGCCCTTTCCCTTCCCATGCGGAAAGTGCCCCCCATGACCCAACACACGCCCCTGGCCCCGCCCGCCGGCTCGACGCTGGACATGATCGGCCGCACGCCGATGCTCGAGATCAAGCACCTCGACACCGGCCCCTGCCGCCTCTTCGTCAAGCTGGAGAACCAGAACCCCGGCGGCTCCATCAAGGACCGCATCGCGCTCAACATGGTCGAGGCGGCCGAGCGGGAGGGGTATCTGAAGCCCGGCGGGACCATCATCGAGGCCACCGCCGGCAACACCGGCCTGGCGCTGGCGCAGGTCGGCATCCTGAAGGGCTACCGCACCCTGCTGGTGGTGCCCGACAAGATGGCCCGCGAGAAGGTCCAGCACCTGCGCGCGCTGGGCGCCGAGGTGCGGGTGACGCGCTCTGACGTGGGCAAGGGGCACCCGGAATACTATCAGGACCTGGCCGAGCGCCTGGCCCAGTCGATCCCCGGCGGATTCTACGTCAACCAGTTCTCCAACCCCAACAACCCCCTCAGCCACTACACCACCACCGGCCCGGAGATCTTCGAGCAGCTGGGCGGCGATGTGGACGCGGTGGTCGTGGGCGTGGGCTCCGGCGGCACGCTTTCGGGGCTGGGCCGCTATTTCGCCGAGCATTCGCCGAAGACCAAGATGGTGCTCGCCGATCCCGTCGGCTCGATCCTGCGCGAGTACCATGAGACCGGGAAGATCGTCGAAGCCGGGTCCTGGACCGTCGAGGGCATCGGCGAGGACTTCATCCCCGACAACTGCAACATGGACTACGTCAAGCGCGCCTTCTCGATCTCGGACCGCGAGAGCATGGAGACGGCCCAGCAGCTGCTGCGCAAGGAAGGCATCCTGGCGGGCTCGTCGTCGGGGACCCTGCTGGCCGCGGCCCTGCGCTATTGCCGCGAGCAGACGGAACCGCAGCGGGTCGTGACCTTCGTCTGCGACACCGGCGCGAAGTACCTGTCCAAGGTGTTCAACGAGAGCTGGCTGGCCGATCAGGGCCTGACCGACCGCCAGCTGCACGGCGACCTGCGCGACCTGGTGGCCCGCAAGGTGTCCGGCGGCGAGGTTGTGACCATCTCTCCGGACGAGACCCTGATGACCGCCTACAACCGCATGCGCCAGGCGGACGTCTCCCAGCTGCCGGTGCTGGTCGAGGGCCGGCTGGTGGGGATCCTCGACGAGCACGACCTGCTCAGCGCCATGGAGCATGACGGCCAGGATGCGGCGATGAAGAAGGCGGTGAAGACCGCCATGACCTCCAAGCTCAAGACCCTGCAGTCCAACGAGCCCATGGACGCGTTGCTGCCCGTGTTCGAACGCGACGAGGTGGCCCTGGTGCTGGACGGCGACGAGTTCGTCGGCCTGATCACCCGCGTCGATCTGATCAACTGGCTGCGCACCCACCCGCGGGCGGCGTAAGGCATCCGATGACCGACCTTCCCAACCGCCAGGGCTTCTCCACCCGGGCCATCCACGCCGGCCAGTATCCCGACCCGACCACGGGCGCGGTGATGACGCCCATCTATGCGACCTCGACCTTCGCCCAGGCCTCGCCCGGCGTGAACCAGGGCTACGAGTACGCGCGCGGCAAGAACCCGACGCGGGAAGCGTTTGAGCGCGTCATCGCCGACCTCGAGAGCGGGGTTCAGGCCTTCGGGTTCGGGTCCGGGATGGGCGCGACCTCGACGGTGCTGGAGCTACTGTCGGCGGGCGATCACGTCCTGACCGGCGATGACCTCTACGGCGGCACCTACCGGCTGTTCGAGCGGGTGCGGCGGCGGTCCATGGGGCTGGATTTCGGCTACGTCGACATGGCGAACCTCGATGCGGTCGAACGCGCCATCACCGAGAAGACGAAGATGCTGTGGGTGGAGACACCCACCAATCCGCTGATGAAGCTGGCCGACCTCGAGGCCCTGTCGCGCATCGCCGACAAGCACAAGCTGCTCGCCGTCGCCGACAACACCTTCGCCACCCCCTACCTGCAGCGGCCGCTGGAGCTGGGCTTCGAGCTGGTGGTCCATTCGGTGACCAAGTACCTGAACGGCCACTCCGACATGATCGGCGGCGTGGTGGTGGCGCGCACCGAGGACATCGCCGCCCAGATGAAGTTCCTGCAGAACTCGGTCGGCGCGATCATGGGCCCCTTCGACGCCTTCCTCGCCAACCGCGGGGTCAAGACACTCGGCATCCGCATGAAGGCCCACTGCGAGAACGCGATGAAGATCGCGACCTGGCTGGAGGGCCGCAAGGGCGTGGCCAAGGTCATCTACCCGGGCCTGAAATCCCACCCGCAGCACGACCTGGCCGCGCGCCAGATGCAGGGCGGCTTCGGCGGCATGCTGTCGGTGATCGTCGACGGCGACCTGGAGCGCACCAAGCGGATCATGGAGCGCTTCAAGGTGTTCACGCTCGCCGAGTCGCTGGGCGGCGTGGAGAGCCTGGTGAACCACCCCGGCATCATGACCCACGCCTCGATCCCCAAGGACGTGCGCGAGGCGGGCGGGGTGGTCGACAACCTGATCCGCCTGTCGGTCGGGGTCGAGAACGTCGAGGATCTCATCGCCGACCTGGAACAGGCCTTCGCCGAGCCGGCCTGGAACGACGGGCACTAGGCCTGCAGCCCTCCAATCCTTCCCCGTTGGGGAAGGTGGATCGGCGCGCATCGCGCGGCAAGACGGATCGGGCCCGTCCCGTCAGGGGCGGGTCGGAACAACCCGGCTGGACCCGTTGGCGCTCCGAAACTGAACCGACATCGAACCGACCGCGCTGACGCGCGGCCCGATCCGTCGCGATGCTGTGCATCGCGCCACCTTACCCAACGGGTAAGGATTGAAGTGCGGCTCAAAAAAATGAGGGCGGATGGGTGCGCCACATCCGCCCTCGCTACTTCCAGCCGATGAGGGCCGGCCGGTTTGGCATTGACCGTCGGGCTTGCGCGCCGGCGGTCAATTCCTGCCATCTCGATCTTCGTCGAATTGGCAGACGAGCCAGTCTCGCCCAAAGGTCTTAAGGAACCGGCATGTCCGCCCTGGCGCGCCGGAACCTTGCGCCGCAAACGAAATGAGGCCGGGTGCGTGCGCCACACCCGGCCTCTTTGGTTTCCGCCCGATGAGGGGTCAGGCGGTGCAACGATTTCGCCGGGGCGTCCGTCCCCGGTGAATTCCTACTAGATCACTGTAGATTGGTTGGCAAGCGCTATTTCGGCGGTCAGAAGCTGAAATTGATCGCGCCCACCAGGGCGTCCTCGTACTGCGGGCCCGCGCTGTCCTGGTCGGTGTCGTACCAGCGCAGGTCCAGGTCCACGTGGTCATCGAGCTTGTAGCCGAAGCCGGCGTTCCAGGCGGTGTAGTCGAGGCTGTCCTCGGTATCGCGGTGGCCGACGGCGGCGGTGACCTTCAGCTTGCGGGTCAGCTTGTAGCCAAGGCGGCCCTCGTAATAGGCGAAGGCATGCGATCCGCCGGCGTTGTCGGGCGAGTACTGCACGCGCAGGCGGCCCGAGACCGGACCGATCGCGCGCGAGGCGTCGGCGGTGAACTCCCAATAGTCGTCGTCGGCCCCGGCGTTGGCGTCGGGGTAGTAGCGGTACATGGCGTTGAGGTCGAAGCTGAACCCGCTCAGCTCGGGCCGGACGCCGGCGCGCACTTCGGTCTCCAGCGTCGAGCCGAAGGACTGCTTCACCCGGGCCAGGCCCGCTTCGGCGTAGAACAGCTCGTCGTCGCTGCGCCACTCGGTCTGGATCCAGGCGTAGGGCTCGCCCAGGGTCTTGGACGTTCCCTTGGACCGATAGTCGGTCGCGCCGCCAAAGGAGACGGTCCAGTTGTCGGGCTCGTCCTGCGCCAGGGCCGGCGAGGCGAGGGCGGCGGCCGCGACGGCGCCGATGAGCAGGGATCGAATCATGGTCTGTTTTCCGCCCTTAGGCCCTCAGGCGGCAACCCATTTCCGGGCGTAGGCCGCCCCGGCCTCGTCGAACTCGCGCTTGAGGCGGGCGACGAGGTCGGCGGTGGAGGGGACATCGTCGATCGAGCCGACGCCCTGGCCCGCCGACCAGACCGACTTCCAGGCCTTCACCTCGTGGTCCAGCTCCTTGCCCAGATCGACCTTGGTCTTGTCGGGCAGGGACTTGGGATCCAGCCCGTTGGCGATCAGCGACTGGGCCATGAAGTTGGCCGGGATCCCCGAGATGGCGGGCGTGTAGATGATGTCGGCGGCGTGGGCCTCGTCGATCATGTCCTTGTAGGCGTCCGGCGCGCGGCTCTCGGTGGTGTTGATGAAGCGGGTGCCGAGGTAGGCGAAGTCGGCGCCCAGCATCATGGCGGTGGCGATGTCCTGGCCCGAGCTCATGCAGCCCGACAGGATGATCGTGCCCTCATAGAACTGGCGCACTTCGTTGAGCAGGGCGAATGGACTCCACGTGCCCGCGTGGCCGCCGGCGCCGGCGCAGACCAGGATCAGCCCGTCGACGCCCGCCTGCGCCGCCTTCTGGGCGTGGCGCACGGTGGTGACGTCGTGGAAGACCAGGCCGCCATAGCTGTGCACCGCGTCGACCACGTCCTTCACCGCGCCCAGCGAGGTGATCACCAGCGGCACCTTGTGGCGCACGGTGACCTCGAGGTCGGCCATGCCGCGCGGGTTGGTGTTGTGGACGATTATGTTGACGCCGTACTGGGCGACTTCGGGGCCTAGCGCCGCCTTGATCTCGTCCAGCCACTCCGAATAGCCCTCGGTGGTCCGCTGGTTCAGCGCCGGGAAGGTGCCGATGACCCCCGCCTTGCACGAGGCGATGACCAGCTCGGGGCCGGAGACCAGGAACATCGGCGCGGCGATGACCGGCAGCTTGAGGCCCTTCTGGAGGACGGCGGGGATGGCCATGGGATTCCTGCGGGTTGCGTTTGGCTACGCTTATCCCGCGCCAGCCGGTGGGAACAAGGCGCCGCTAGGGAAGGGTGGGGGCGCAGCCTGCCGGCGTCGTCGATTTCACCTGCTCCGTGAATGACGTGCAATCAGTCACATAACCGCGTTAGGTTGAGAGTCGGCCGCGGCGTGCGTGGCTTGCTTGAGGGGATGTCCGGATGCGTCGAGTGGATTTGAGCGGGCTTGGCCGCCTGGTGATGGGCGCCGCGCTGGCGATTCTGGTGTCGGGAATCGTCATCCTGACAGCACCGGCCAGCCTCGCGCAGGACAGCGATATGGCCCCGGCCTGGGGCTACGGCGTTTTCTGGGGCGAGAAGTTGCGCGATCCCGACAAGTCCTATTCGCCACAGACCAACCCCATGGTCGAAGCGCGCATGTGGCATACGCCGGTGATCGCGCTCGGGATGATCAACCACCGCAATGCCTCGTACGTGAGCGAGGGCATGAGCAGCCAGTTCTGCAAGCGAATCAACGAGGGCCTTAGCGGCGTCGACGCGCGCGTCTATCGCTGCTCGGGCGTCTATTTTCGGACATTCAGGAGCGAGGCCGAGGCAAGGGAGGCCTGGGAAAAACGGGTCGCGGAATTCCGCCGCCCGGGTTCGCGGTGGAGGATCGAAGTGGTCGAGGGCCTGACCCTCGGCAATCGCGCGCCGGCGGTCATCACAGCCCCTCGAGCGCCCACCGCCGCCAACCCCACGACCCGCCCGGCCCCTGTCGGGGAGCCGGCCCAGCCCGCCATGAGCGCCGCCGAGGCGGCCGCCCAGCGCGCCGCCACCGACCGGCTGAACGCCGAGGCGGCCCAACGCGACGCCGCGACCGTGGCGCGCAACGAGGCCGCCCAGCGAGACTACGCGCGCCGCCAGGCCGAACATCGCCGCCAGCTCGCAGCCGTCGAGGCCGAGGCCGCCCGGATCCGCCGCGAAGCCGCGGCGCGCGAGCAGGCCTAT
>CAZRKY010000074.1:0-12969 GCA_964600375.1 uncultured Caulobacteraceae bacterium
GGCAGCCGGAAGCCGCCGGCCACGAACTGGCGGGTGTGGGTGTCGAACTCGCGCAGCTCCACCGCGTCCTTGCCGCCGTCCGACAGGCTGATCAGGCAGTAGCGTTCGTCGGAGCCCAGGCAGTCGGCGCCCTTCCAGATCCAGTTCTTGCCCTCAGCGCGAGCCAGGGCGTCGACGTCGAAGACCGTCTCCCACTGCGGCGCGGCCGAGCGATAGGAGGCGAGCGTCGTGCGCCGCCAGAGGCCCTTGGGGTGGGCGTCGTCTTCCCAGAAATTGTAGATGCGGCCGTCCAGGAACCCCGGGATCGGCGTGCGGTCGGTGGCCGACAGGATGGCGTAGGCCTCGGAACGATAGGTCTCGAAGCGGCGGTCTTCCTCCAGCCGCGTGTGGGCGTCGGCGTTGCGCTGGTTGACCCAGTCCATGGCCCGCTGGCCGTGGACTTCCTCAAGCCATAGGTAGGGATCGGCGGCCTTCACGCCCTCGGGCGACAGGTCGGTCGGCATGGCCGAGGCGCGGACCGGCTGGGCCGGTGCGGCGGGGGCGGTCGCGGCAGGCGGCGGCGCGGAGTCGGTGGTGGTGGCGCAGGCGGCCAGCAGCAGCACGGCGGTCAGGGCGGACAGGTGGCGCATGGTCGTTCCTCGAAGCGGCGGCGCACCATGACGGCGCGCGGCGATTTCTCAAGCGTGGCGGGAGGCCCGGGTCAGTCCATCAGCTTGCGGGTCAGGTAGGTGTATTCCAGCGCGACGCGCTTGGCGGTCTCGTTGAGGTTGGCCGCCGCCGCGTGGCCTCCATCGGTGTTCTCGTAGAACAGCACCGGGTAGCCCAGCGCCTGCATCCGGGCGACGGCCTTGCGGGCGTGGGCGGGCGAGACCCGGTCGTCCTTGGTCGAAGTGACGAAGAAGGGCTCGGGATAGGGTCGCCCAGCGACCAGGTTCTGGTAGGGCGAATAGCGCAGGATGTATTCGCGCTCGGCCGGGATGGCCGGGTCGCCGTACTCGCCGATCCAGGAGGCGCCGGCGCCGATGCGCGTGTAGCGGATCATGTCGAACAGCGGCACCTGGATGACCGCCGCGTTGAACAGCTCGGGCCGCTGGGTCATCACCGCGCCCATCAGAAGGCCGCCGTTGGAGCCGCCCTCCATGCCCAGCCTGCGCGGCGAGGTGATCTTGCGCGCGATCAGGTCCTCGGCCACCCCGATGAAGTCGTCGAACACCCGCTGGCGGTTTTCCTTGAGGCCTTGCGCCCACCAGGACGGGCCGAACTCGCCGCCGCCGCGGATATTGGCCATAACGAAGACGCCGCCGCGCTCGAGCCACAGCTTGCCGATGCTGCCCGAATAGGCCGGGGTCATCGAGCTCTGGAAGCCGCCGTAGGCGTAGAGCAGCGTCGGGTTGGAGCCGTCCAGCTTGATGTCCCGGCGGTGGACGACGAAGTACGGAACCATGGTCCCGTCGCGCGAGCGCGCCTCGAACTGCTCGACCACCATGCCCTCGGCGTTGAAGCGGGCGGGCGCCTGTTTGACCCGGGTGGTGGTCCCGGAATTGGCTTCCAGCAGGTAGAGGGTGGAGGGATCGAGGTAGCCGGTAATCGAGAGGAACAGCCGGTCCTTGCGCGGATCCACCGACCCCAGGTCGACCGAGACATTGGCCGGCAGCTCGACCTTGCGGCGCGTCCAGGCGTGACCGTCGTAGTCATAGACATAGGCCCCGCCGCGGACGTTCTCGTACAGCGCCACGACCATGTGGTTGCGGGTCAGCGCGACGCCCTCGACGGACTCGCGCGGACCGGGGCTGAGGATCAGGGTCGGACGGGCGCCGGCTGGATCGCGCTTCAGCGCCGCCAGGTCATAGGCCAGCACGTCGCCGGTCTTGAAGCCGCGCTCGGGCCAGTCCTGTTGGATGGTGAAGACCAGCTGGCCCTTGATCAGCCCCTGCAGCGAGGCCTTCAGCGGAAAGGGCAGCTTCACCGGCGCGCCGTCGCCGACCAGGAAATACTCTGAATCGTAGAAGCTGATCCCGCGGATGATCATGACGCCCTGCACAGCGCCGTCGGCGTCGCGCATCACCCAGGGCTGGACCGAGACGTCGGTGCGCTGGCCCCGGTAGATCTCGCGCGCATCGCTGAGCGGCTGGCCGCGCTTCAGTTCCTTGATGACGAACGGATAGCCGCTCTCGGTCATTTCGCCGGGCGTCCACTCCCGGCCGACCAGCAGCGTGTCCTGGTCGCGCCAGGTGACGTTCTGCTTGCCCTCCGGCAGGACGAAGCCGCCGGAGATGAAGGCGCGGGTCTCGGCGTCGAACTCGCGCAGGGTGACGGCGTCCTTGCCGCCGTCCGACAGGGTCACCAGGCACAGGCGCTCGTCGGGCTGCAGGCAGTCGGCCCCCTCGTAGACCCAGTTGGCGTTCTCGGCGCTGGCCAGGGCGTCGACGTCCAGGATGGTCTCCCAGGCGATGTCGGCGGTGCGGTAGCTGTTCAGGCTGGTCTTGCGCCAGACGCCGCGCACGTGGGTGGCGTCCTGCCAGAAATTGTCGATGACCTCGCCGCGGAAGCTGGGCGCCGGGATGCGGTCGGTGGCGGTGACGATGCGCAGGGCGGAGTCGAACAGGCCCTGGTAGCGCGCGTCGCCCTGCAGCTCGGCCAGCGAGCGGGCGTTCTGGGCGTTCACCCATTCGAGCGCGCGGGGACTCTCCGCCTCCTCCATCCAGGTATAGGGATCGGCCGGGTCGCCGGGAGCGACAGGCGGGATGGTCTCGGCGGCGCCGGCGGCGACTGAGGTCATGAGGATGGCTGCAACCGCGACGAGGACTGAACGCATGGGGAGGGCACTCCGTGAACGGCCGCGACCCTAGGGCTGGCGGTCGGATCCGCGAAGTTACGGGTTTGTAACGCGGGGCGCCCGCAGGGGTGTGTGGCGCACCCGCTTGCCCTATATGTCCGGTCCATGGGCCGCCCCTACGTGAAAATGAACGGCCTCGGCAACGACTTCGTCGTGGTCGAGGCGCGCAACGAGGCCTTCAGGCCGACGCCCGAGCATGTGCGCGCCTGGGCCGACCGCGAGCACGGCATCGGCTTCGACCAGCTGATCGCCATCGAGCCGTCGGACCGCGCGGACGCCTTCATGCGGGTGTGGAACGCCGACGGCTCAGAAGTCGAGACCTGCGGCAACGCGCTGCGCTGCATCGGCTGGCTGCTGATGGAGGCGGGCGGGCGCGACGCGGCCTCGATCGACACCCTGGGCGGGCTGAACCTGGCGCGGCGCGCGGGCGAGCGGATGGTCTCCATCGACATGGGCGAGCCGGGCTTGGACTGGACCCAGATCCCGCTGGCCGAGGACATGGACACGCGCGGCATCGAACTGCAGGTCGGCCCCATCGACGCGCCCCTGTTCCATACGCCCGGCGCCGTCAGCATGGGCAATCCGCACGTCGTCTTCTTCGTCCCCGACGCCGAGGCCGTGGCGGTGCGCGAGGTCGGGTCGTTGGTCGAGCACCACCCGATGTTCCCCGAAGGCGTGAATGTGGGTTTCGCCGAGCCCCGCGTGGACGGCAGCATTCGGCTGCGGGTTTGGGAACGCGGCGCGGGCCTGACCCGGGCCTGCGGCACCGGCGCCTGCGCGGCGCTGGTGGCCTGCGCGCGGCGGGGCCTGAGCGGGCGCAAGGCGACCATGCTGCTGGACGGCGGCGCGCTTCAGGTCGAGTGGCGCGAGGCCGACAACCACGTGATCATGACCGGGCCGCTGGAGGTCGAGGGCACGGGGACGCTGCCGTGAGCGGCGCGCCGGCATGAGCACCGGCCGGGCCGACGACGAGATGCTCAGGCCCTGGCGGCGGGGCGATCTGGACCTGCCGTTCACCACCGCCGAGCGCACCGCACGCGAGCAGTTCCGCCGCCTCATCGCCTTCGTGCTGGGGACCAGCGCGATCATCTGCGGGGTGATCTTCGTCCTACTGGTGATCTTCGGCCTGGTCCCGGAGCTCTACCGCGACCCGCGCATCACCAGCGCCGCGCCCGGCCCGTGGTTCGTGGCGAAGATCACCCTGAGCGCGGGCGGCATCGGCGCCCTGGCCCTGGCGGTCATCCTGGCGCCGATCGTCACCGGTGCGCCGACCGGCGCGGGCCACCCGTCCACCCTGACCGCCAGCGAGGCCGGCCTGTCGATCACCACCGCCGAGGGGGAGACCACCGCCGGCGCCTGGGCCGACTGGCGCCTGGTCGAGTATTTCACCACCGACGTGGCCCGCCACGTCCCGGTCATCCAGACCCTGGTCCTCGCCCAGGGCGAGCGCAGCTTCCAGATCGACCTCCCGGCGGTGCGCCACCAGCGCAAGCTGCTGAAGGCCGTGGCGCGGAAGTTGGCGGTCTAGGGCCGGGGCCGTCAGGCTCCGGGCGCGTCGTGGTATCGCGCCGGCTCGATCAGAGGGTGCAAGGCCCCGTCCTTCAGGTGCGCATCGACATGGAGCAGCAGTTCACGGGCCTCAGGAACTACCCGGCTCATGGCCACGTCGGCGGGTTCGTCCTTCCGGCCGGTGAAAATCTCGAAGAAGGACCGCTTAGGCGCCGGTGTCAGGGCTTCGCCCAGACTTCCCCCCCTGGACTGCCCGCGGCGCTGCGCGAAGAAATTCATGCCGATCCGGGCGGCGCCCCCGCGGATCGTCCAGATGAAGGCGAGGGACTCAATCCAGTCGTCGCGAAATCGGACCAGGGTGTTCGGCACAAGTGCGGGCCCGTCAAAGGCTCCGTCGGGGAGACTATCCGCGCGCTGGAAGCCTAGCGCCTCGGCCGCTGGAATTAGGTCCTCGTCCACCGATCGGGCCATTCTCTTTCTGAGGGTGATATCCCGCTGCTGTCGTTCGCCGGCGGCCCCGGTCTGGCGCGGCTCCAGGACGTGGAAGGCAACGGGAGGGTCGCGATCACGCAAGGCGTTGTAGCCACAGAGCGCAGTAGTCAGCGCCATGGGGGCCTCGAACAGATAGTCGACGCCTTCATTCCCGGGTTCAGCCTGCATCCGGGCGAGTTCATCTGTAACACCCGCCAGTTCGGCAGGTGCTGATCCTGAGGCGTTCGACTCCAGGTGCTCTTGGTCGCCATTGTGTTCGATGGCCCACAGCTGCACCCCATCCCGCAGGCCGTAGGCAGCGCTCCACATGACCGTTTCCGTCGCCGTTCCCCAAATGAGTTCGCTCTTGGGAAAACGGGCCGCTACCGCGTCGGACGCCTTGAACACCCAGGGCCGGTCATAGTGAACCACGACCCAGTCATCAGGAAACTCTGCGACTGCCGCTGCAGGAACGTAAATCCCCTCGAGTTCGCCGGTCTCGACCAGGCCCAGGGCTTCCAGCATGCGGTCTTTGCCAATGCCCTTGCCGGCGATCCAGGTTGTCTTCAGCCCCACCTGTTCCTCCCTCAGGTTGTTCCGCTGAATTTACCCGGCTGCGCTGCAGGTAGCAAGAACAAAAAGAGAACTAAAATCATCGCGGGCGCCCGAATCCTTCCCCAGAATGTCCGGAAGCCAGCCCTCCCAATCACGGGGTCGGGCGGCAAGACAGACAGCAGGGAGGATTATCAGTGGTTGACGTTATTGCTGAGCGGTTGCGGCAGGCGGAGGCGAGACGCAGACGTTCGGTTCGCCGGACCACGGTGGGGAATGCACCCTCCCAACCTTGGGCACAATTGAGGTCCCGGGCCGCGGGGCCCATCTCTCCGTCTCGACGATCCTTGGCGCCAACGGCGCGGCCACAAAGTCGCAGCTTCGCGGACTTGGCGCGTCGCGAATTTACGGGGTTTGCCGAAGAGGTTTTGGCCCAATACGGCTATCAGCTAGTGAGGCCCGGTGCGGCGGCGAGACCCTCGCGACATGGCGCACGCCCCGAGACTGCGCCACCGCCGCGTTTGGTTCGCGTCACGCCTGACTATCGGAGAGCTAGCGGCTTGCGCGACATCCTCCGCCAGAAGAGAGCTTTCGAACGGGGGGCGTTCGATGCGCTGATGATGGGAAACGGCGATCAGGTCACGGGGGCCGTGGCAGCATTGAGCCAACCCGGAGGGCTCGGCGAAGTCGGCCAGCGGTACCGCGCGAACCTAGCCCGGCAGGCCGCTCAAACGCGCTATGAGCGTGAATATCGCCCGATCATGCGAAATTCTGGAGAGCTTGCAGGGACGGTCGCTTCCCTCGCGCTCCCATTCGGCGCCTTTGCCCGAGGCGGCGCCGAAGTGAAAGGAGCTGCAACTTTGGCCAGGCGCGAGTTGGCCACCTTGGCGGGCGCCGGAGCAACAGGGGGGATCCTCGCGCAAGGCGCCATCGACGCAGCAACCAACAGGAGAACTTCGCTGCCCGATGCAGCGGGGGCGGCGTTGGGTGGAGCGGCCGCCGTTGGTTCACTACCCCTGACTTTCCGCAACCCCGGCAGGGCCGCAGCGGTGGATGCTTGGGTGACCTCAGTGGGCCAGGACGTGTTCAATGGTCGCCCCATTTCTCTCGAACGCGCAGCAAGCGCGGCCGGGACGGGGCGGGTCGCTGGGCATGGAACCGCCTTGGCCGGGCGCGCGGCTGCGCGAAAGTTGAATCCCGCACTGACTCGACTTTACGGAGAAATCATCGGTGAAATGCGGGCACGCCTGCAGACAGGGCGGATGGACCCTTCGAAGACTGGAAACGACGCCCTCGCATATGGATACTGGAGACCCGACGGCTGGTGGGGTGATCGTCGATTTGAATACAAGGGCGGGCCCGGCGCCGGGCTCAGCCCAGCTCAGAGGCGAGCACGGGGCGAGCTCGGGGAAAATTTCACCTACTTTCACACGTTGCCGGATGACCTCGGACGGCTGTCGAGCGTTCCATCGGGGTGGTTCGTCCGGCCGCCAGGAGACCGCGCACGCCGGTGAACGCGGCTCGATTGTCAATTGGCTGAACTGACTTTCAGCTAATCCCTCGGCGCGCTAGACGCCGGCTCGGTTCATCATCTCCCGCAACGACCTTTCCACATAAGTGGATAACCGGCCCTGGGGGCGAATCGCCCAGGTCAGGACGGCGCCGTGCCAGTGGGATTCGATGAGGGCGGCGGTGGCGGCGCGGTCGGCAGGGCGGCCGTCGAGGCGGGCGATGAGGGCGCCGTGGATCATGGTCATGCGGGCCCGGGCGAGGGCTGAGAGATCGGCGTCGGCGAGACCTTCGCGCAGGAAGGTGAGGTGGTCGCCGAAGGGTTGGCGGCCGCCGAATCCGGCGGAGAGCTCGCCCAGCAAGGCAGGGATGTCGAGGTCCTGACGCGCGTCCAGCCAAGGCCTGAGCAGGGCGTTGGCGTAGGCGAAGGCGGCCAGCAGCAGTCCGGACCTGGTCTGGAAGCGCTGGAGCAGCGTCGGCGCCGACACCCCCGCCGCCCCGGCGACCCGCGCCAGGGTGAAGCGCTCACGCCCGCCATCGGCGAGCACCGCCAGGGCGCGCTCCAGGACCCGCCCGTCGGAGACCTGTTTGCGCCGTCCCATGGCTCTCCCGTTCTATATAGTTGAACGTTCACTTATAATCGCGTGGCGCAGTTGTCCACAGACGGCGCCTCGACAATTCACAGGCTGCCGAAACCGGTTCGAGCCCGAAATCCGGGGAATCGACGCCGGTCCGGCGCCGCCGGGCCAGGTTCTGGAGCGCGGCGGCGAAGCTCTTCGGGCGAGGCGTTTCATCAACAGGCCTGTTCGCGATTGTGGTGGAATCGGCCGCCGGTCCGGCGACCAGGAACAGATCCCGCCGCGACCCGGCCACAGGAGCCGGGATTTCGCCCACAGCCGCGTTCGCCGGTGGGGAGAAAGCGTTAGGGAATGGGGGGCGATGATCGAAGGTGAACCGGCTCGTCGCCCGCGCCGCCCCCAGGGGCGGTCGCGTCGTCGGGACGGCTACCGGACGCTCCACAGTCGCGTTCCGGATTGGGGACAACTTCCGAGCGCCGGTGTGACCGCACGCTCAAGGGCCGGGCCGACCCGCTCAGTGGGGGCGCGCATCAGCCACGGCCCAGGCCCGTCCGGCGAGCTTCGGGGCAGCAGGCGTTCAAGCGCCGGAAGTGTGGCCCGACGCCAGACCGGGCCGGCGGTTCGAAGGTCCGCGGATCCCCGGCCCGGACTCGTCCACAGCCCGGCGCCGGATTGTTGAAAAGGGCGCTAGCGCGTCTCGACGCTGAAGGCCTGGCGGCAGATCTCGGCCCCGAAGCCGTCGCTCATCTGCTCCTCGGCCTCGGCCATGGCGATGGCCCCCAGGCGCGAGCCCGTCACGGTGCGGCCGATGGTGTATTCGCCCACCAGCTGACCCGTGGCCACGTCGACCAGCCGGGCCGTGCCGCGCACCTTGTTCTGGCCGAAGAGCACGGCCGTGACGAAGGGGTTGGCCTTGCTCAGCTTGTCCAGCCGCGCCTCGAGCCGAAGCGCGCGCGAGCCGGTGGCGCAGGTCGCGACCCTGGCCTGGACCCGGGCGGTGAACAGGGCATCGAACTCGGGCGAGACGTTCAGGTCCGGGCTGCGCTGCAGGGTGACGGACTCGACCCGGGCGTCGGCGCGCCAGTTCGCCGGCAGGTCCGACACCGCCGCTGAATTGGAGGTGGAGATACAGCCCGCCAGCATCAGCGAGCCGGCGGCCGAGGCCGCGGCGGTCAGGATCAGGCGCTTGGTCGCGTCACGCTTCATGGCGGAAGTCCCCGTCAAACAGTGTTCGGCGGCGCTGATAGCGGGATTGGCTGCGGCGGCCAAGCCGGATGGCGCGGCCACGTGGCCGAGGGCCCCGTCCGGTTTCCCCGATACGTACCGAATTGTGGATTGCGTGGATAAGTCTCAGCTGCGGCCGAATACCTCGGCCAGCAGACGGCCCTCGGCGGCGCGGCTGGAGCCGGCGCGCCAGGCGACCACGATCTCGCGACTGGCGTGGGCCGCGGCCAGGGGCCGGATGGTTACCGCCGCGTGGTCCGTCAGACCCGCCTCCACCGCCATGGCCGGCAGGAAGGTCACCCCCAGGCCCGAGGACACCATCTGCACCAGGGTCGGCAGGGATGTGGCGGCGAAGCTCTCGTCGTCCGAAGTCTTGGGCGGGGCCAGGCCGCAGGCGGCGAGCGCATGGTCGCGCAGACAGTGGCCGTCCTCCAGCAGGATCAGGTCGTCGCCCTCCAGCTCCTTGGCGGTCACCCGCGCGGCGCCGGCGATGCGGTGGTTGGCCGGTGCGGCGGCCAGCAGCTCGTCATCGCTGACATGGGCCCACTGCAGGCCGCTCATGTCGTAGGGCAGCGCGATGAGGGCGGCGTCGAGCGCGCCAGTCCTGAGGTCGGCGACCAGGCGGCCGGTCAGGTCCTCGCGCAGGAACAGCCGCAGCTTGGGATACTCGCGGCGCAGCACCGGCAGGGTCCGGGGCAGGACGAAGGGCGCGATCGTGGGGATGACGCCCAGCCGGAACCGGCCCGCCAGCGGCTGGCCCGCCGCGCGCACCGCCTGCACCAGGTCATCGGCCTGGGCCAGTATGACCTCGGCGCGGCCCACCGCCTCGCGCCCCGCCGCCGTCAGGATGACGCCCGACCGCGCCCGCTCGACCACCTTGGCGCCCAGGATCTTCTCCAGTTCGGCGATGCCGGCCGACAGCGTGGGCTGGGTGACGTGGGCGGCGTCCGCGGCCTTTGAGAAGGAGCCGTGCTCGGACAGGAGCTTGAGATACTGGAGCTGGCGCAGGGTCGGGGTCATGGCAGCTATATAGATGCCATCTATGCCAAATCCAAAAACAATCGATTGGACCTTTGGCTCGCCAGTCCCTACATCCCCCTCAAGCGGTCTCGGCCGCGACCCTTTTTCCTACGGAGAGACGACATGATCGGCGTTGGCGAGAAGCTTCCTGAATTCGACATCGTGGGTGTGAAGCCCGGCTTCAACAGCCATGAAGAGAACGGCGAAAGCGCCTTCGAAGGCCTGAACGGCGACAGCTTCCCGGGCAAGTGGAAGGTCATCTTCTTCTACCCGAAGGACTTCACCTTCGTCTGCCCGACCGAGATTGCCGAGTTCGCCCGCCTGGGCAAGGAATTCGCCGACCGTGACGCCATCGTCCTGGGCGGCTCGACCGACAACGAATTCGTCAAGCTGGCCTGGCGCCGCGACCACGCCGACCTGTCCAAGCTGCCGATCTGGCAGTTCGCCGACAACGGCGGCCGCTTCGCCCGCGATCTCGGCATCCTCGATCCCAAGGAGGGCGTCGCCCTTCGCGCCACCTTCCTGGTCGACCCGCACAATGTGGTCCAGCACATCACCGTCAACGCCTTGAGCGTCGGCCGCGCCCCGGGCGACACCCTGCGCGTGCTGGACGGCCTGCAGACCGACGAACTCTGCGCCTGCAACCGTCCGGTTGGCGGCGAAGTCCTCAAGCCGGCGGCGTAGCCTAACGCCGACTTGCGCTCGGGGGGCGTGCCCTCCCCCTCTTGCCCGCCCCCCGAGCCCCTATTTCCCAGACCTGGAGCCTGACGATGAACCTCGACGCCCTGCGCGAGCTGGTCCCCGCCTATGCCAAGGACCTGTCCCTGAACCTGGGAACCCTGGCCGGCGAAACGACCCTGTCGCCCGAGCAGCTGCAAGGCTGTTTCCTGGCCTCGGCCTACGCCTCCGGCGTGCCCGCGGTGGTCCAGGCGGTAGAGGCCGCGACCGCCGACCTCGCGCCCGAACTGAAGGACGCGGCCAAGGCTGCGGCGGCCATCATGGGGATGAACAACATCTACTACCGCTCGCTGCACCTGCTCCATAACCAGGAGTACCGGACCCTGCCGGCGCGGCTGCGCATGAACGTGCTGGCCAATCCCGGCGCGCCGAAGCTGGACTTCGAGCTGTGGTCGACGGCGGTTTCCGCCATCAACGGCTGCGGCGCCTGTCTCGATTCCCACGAGGGCGAGCTGCGCAAGCATGGGGCCACCAACGTCCAGGTCCAGGCGGCGCTGCGCATCGCCGCCGTGGTGGGCGCCGTCAGCCAGGTGCTGCGCGCCGAAGCGGCGGCAACCGCGGCCTGATCCAGGCGTTTCAGAACAGCGACCACTGATCCCGGCCCGCGCTCCTCCGTCGCGGCCGGGATTTCTTTTGCCCGCGGCTAGGCCGCCTCAAACCGCACCGGTTCGCCCCAGAAGGTCTCCACCAGGCCCGACTGCAGCCCCGCCTTGCCGGTGGTCAGGAAGCGCCGCGCGCCTGAGGTCCCGACATCGTATTCAGGATGCCGCGCGAAATAGCGCTCCAGGGCGTCGGCCGTGGCGTCGGGCTGGTTGATCAGGGGTGTGCCGGGCGGCAGGGCCTGGGCGAACAGGTCGGCCACGATCTCGTAGTGGGTGCAGCCCAGGATCGCCCGGTCCGGCGGCCGGCCGATGCGGGCCTTGAGCGCGTCGGCGTGGCCCTGGATGACGCCCATCAGGTCCTCACGCGAGGCGTCCTCCTCGATCATCCCGGCCAGGCCTGAGCAGGCCTCGGAGAAGACCGCGATATCCTCGCGGCGCTTGGCGATCTCGATTTCGTAGACGCGGCTGTCGGCGGTGGCGACGGTGCAGAAGACGCCGATGACGTCGAGCTTCTCGATCTTGTCGCCGCGTGGCGTGCTCTCGTACTCCCACGGCAGGCCGGTGGCCGCCTCGATCGTGGGAACGATCAGGCCGAGCACATTGACCTTGCGCCCGGTCTCGCGCCGGTACTGCGGCAGCCAGGTCTGCTGCAGGCGCCGCAGGGCGATGGCTGAGGCGGTGTTGCAGGCCAGAACGACCAGGTCGCAGCCGGCCTCGAACAGGCGCAAGACCCCGGCCTTGGTCAGCTCGACGATCTCCTCCCCGGCGCGGCCGCCGTAGGGTGCGTTGGCCTGGTCGGCCAGGTACACGAAGTCGGCCTGCGGGAAGCGGGCGACGAGGGTTCGGTGGACGGTCAGTCCGCCCACCCCGGAATCGAAAACGCCGATGGCCATGCTGCAAGGGCTTTAGCGGCGCAGGCCGACCGAATACAAGTCGTTCATGTGGCGTTGCTTTCCGCATGCGATAGGGTGCGCGCCGTAACCCGCCGGCCAAGGAGCCGTTCCCCCATGAATCGCCGTAATTTCCTCGCCGCCTCGACCGCGGCCGCCGCGCTGGGCGGCTGCGCCACGATGGGACCGCAGGCCGACGCCGCGACCCCGTCGGCGCCGACCTCGTCCAACCCGCTGCTGCAGCCCTGGCCCAAGGGCGCCTTCGACGGCGTCGCCCCGTTCGACAAGGTCAAGGTCTCGGACTTCCCCGAGGCGCTGGAACTGTCGCTGGCCGAGCGCAAGCGCGAGATCGACGCCATCGCCAACAACATGGCCGCGCCGACCTTCGCCAATACGGTCGAGGCGCTGGAGCGCGCCGGGGCGACCTTCGGGCGCGTGTCGTCGATGTTCGGCACCTGGTCGAGCTCGATGAGCAACGACGAGTTCCAGAAGATCGAGGCCGAGTGGACGCCCAAGCTGTCGGCGGCCAGTGACGAGATCTCGCTGAACGCCGCCCTCTTCCGCCGCGTCGACGCGGTCATGAACTCGCCGGAAAAGGCGCGGCTGACGCCCGAGCAGCAACGCCTGCTGTGGCGCACACACGACGGGTTCGTGCGCGCCGGCGCCAAGGTGACCGAGGCCAACAAGCCGCGCCTTGCGGCAGTCAATCAGGAGCTGGCCGGCCTCTACACCGCCTTCCAGCAGAAGGTGCTAGCCGACGAGAACACCTGGACGATGATCACCAGCCAGGCTGACCTGGCCGGCCTGCCGGCGGATCTGGTCGCCGGCTTCAAGGCCGCGGCCGACGAGAAGAAGGTGACCGGCTGGGCGGTGATCAACACCCGCTCGATGGTCGATCCATTCCTGACCTACGCCTCCAACCGTGCGCTGCGCGAGACGGTCTGGAAGAAGTTCAAGAACCGCGGCGACAACGGCGACGCGAACGACACCAATGCGACGATCGCCGCGATCATGCCCCTGCGCGCCGAGAAGGCCCGGCT
>CAZRKY010000075.1:0-12957 GCA_964600375.1 uncultured Caulobacteraceae bacterium
TGCGGCAGACGCTGGAGAAGAAGGCGCGGGAAGACCTGTCGGCCGAGTTCACCGGCCTCATCACGACCCAGCGCGCCTACTCAGCCTCGTCGAAGATCATCACGACCGCCGACGAGATGCTTGAGGAGCTGATCAGGGTTAAGAGGTAATTACTTGTCTAGAGTATAGTAAATGAAACCTTTCCATCCACGACCGCCGGCGCGACATCTGGAAGAACTCTCGATTAGTCCTTCCTTTACTGTCGCAATTAAGCCGATGTTATGCCCGCGCGTCTATTGTCGCCGTGTGGTGATGGTGAGAGAGGCGTAAAGCCCATGCTTCAAGAGCAACGCCTAAATGGCAAAGGCGAGAGATATATCGTGGGTCCAACCGGTGCTGCCCTGACCCTGGCTGACCTCCCGCCGGCGAATACCCAGCGTTGGGTCATTCGTCGCAAGGCGGAAGTCGTGGCCGCGGTGCGCGGGGGTCTGCTGACCCTTGAGGAAGCGTGCGAGCGTTATCGCCTGACCACCGAGGAGTTCCTCGGCTGGCAACAGTCGATCGATCGCTGGGGCATGGCCGGCCTGCGAACGACCCGGATCCAGCAGTACCGCTGAATTCGGTCGCATCGAGATGAGAGCCGCGCTCGCAAGAGCGCGGCTTTCGTGCGTCTAGCGCCCGGGCGCTGCGTCCGCCTGCATCATGGCCTGCACGGGCGGAACCGGCAGTTCGTCGACCCGGAGCCGGTGGTCTGCGGTCTTGTCCAGGCGTGCGAAGCGCCGCTTGGCGGCGGCCGACCATTCCTGCCGGGTGATGATCGTATTGAAATCAATATCCGCGCCCGTCACCGGCTGCGGTTCGTTCAGCAGCGCGTAGAATCCGGCGCCCTCGTTCGGCGGCCGCAAACGGGTCGCGCTGCCGCTGGGCGGGGGAAGCACGCGCATGGCGTCCGACGGGCGCGCCGACGCCCGGTCGCTGAGCAGCGGAATCTTGCGCACGATCTCGGGCGCGACGTTCGTTTCGTAGGCCCGGGTCTCGGGCCCGTTGATCTTGCCGTCGTGGTTGGTATCCAGCACGTCGAAGAAGCGCAGGGCGTCCTTGTCGAACTCGGCCAGGCTGAGCGCGCCGTCGTGGTCGGCGTCGGCGCCGGCGAACCAGACGGGCAGGGGATAGGGCTGGCCGGGCGCGGCGCGGAAGGGCTCGCCCGCGGGGCTGATGAAAAGGCCGGGCGTCGGGGCGGGCTGGGCCAGCACGGAGGTCGCGGCCAAGGCGGCCGCCGCGATCACGACAGGTCTGAACATGCAGTCTTCTCCGCTAGCCCCTTGTGTCTTGCAACGGTGATTTGGCGAAAATTCGCCGCGCGCATTTCAATGTCGAAAGGCGAGCTTAATCACCTCTTTACCATGAACCCGGAAATTACTGCCTAGCGGGTCCGGCTCAAAGGGCGTCCGCGATCAACATGGCGGGGCGCGTAGCTTAGTGTTCGGGGGCTTGCAGAGGTTTGGAATCGGACGCTGGGGCGTCGTCCTCGGCGCCGCCGCGGGCGCCGCGATCCTGCTGATTTTCCTGATGTTCAAGGTCGGCAGCGAGCCTTCGGCCCTGCTGTATTCCAACCTGGATCTCAAGGAAGCATCGGAAATCACCGCCGCGCTCGACCAGGCCAACATCAAGTACGAGGCGAAAGGGGACGGATCGACCATCATGGTCCCGCGCGACAAGGTCGCGTCGACCCGCCTGCTGTTATCGTCGAAGGGCCTGCCGACCTCGGGATCGGTGGGCTACGAGATTTTCGACAACGCCTCGGCGCTCGGCCAGACCGACTTCGTCCAGAACCTGAACCGCCAGCGGGCCCTTGAGGGCGAGCTGGCGCGAACCATTCGATCGCTGGATGGCGTGACCTCGGCGCGCGTGCACCTGGTGCTGCCGCGCCGTCAGCTGTTCGAGGAGGAGGCGGGGTCGCCCACGGCCTCCATCGTTGTCGGCCTTGGCCACCGGGACCTCAGCGCCGAGCAGGTCCGCTCGTTGCGCAACCTCGTGGCGGGTGCGGTGCCGAACCTGAAGCCCGAACACGTCACCGTTCTGGATGAGGCCGGCAAGATGCTGGCTGCCGGAGCCGAAGATGACGGCGGATTGGCTGGCGAAGTCGCCGCTGACCGCAAGGCCGAGGTCGAGGCGCGCCTGCGCCAGGCCATCCGCGACGTGGTCGAGGGCGTGGTCGGTCCGGGCAAGGCTCGAGTCCAGGTTACGGCCGAAGTCGATCAGACCCGGGTCACCGAGCAGCGCCAGACCTTCGATCCCGACGGCCAGGTGGTTCGCTCGACCACGACCAACGAGGAAACCTCCAGCGACAGCACTGCATCGCCCGACGGCGCGGTCGGCGCGGCCGCAAACCTGCCCGGCCAGGCCGCCCCCGGCGCCGGTTCCACCAACGGGTCAAACAGCGGCACGAACCAGGAAACCACCAACTACGAGATCTCGAACACCACCCGGACCGAAGTCGTCGAGCCGGGAACGGTCAAGCGCCTGTCGGTGGCGGTCGCCGTGGATGGAATCTCGACCGTCGGCGCCAACGGCAAGGTCACCTACGCGCCCCGTTCAGCGGCAGACATGCAGAAGATCGAGCAGTTGGTGCGCTCGGCCATGGGCTTCGACCAGAGCCGCCAGGACCAGGTGCAGGTCCTCAACGTCCGCTTCGCCCGCGAGGCCGACGGCATCCCCGGCGGCGAGGCCGGCCCGTCGCCGTTCTCGTTCGACAAGAACGACATCATGCGTGGCGCCGAACTGCTGGTGCTTCTGATCGTGGGACTGCTGATCATCTTCCTGGTGGTGCGGCCGCTGCTCAAGTCCGCCGCGACCCCAGGCGCGCCGGGACAGTTCGCGACCCCTGCCCTGGCCATGGCCGCGGGCGCGCCTCAACTCACAGACGGCACAGGCGGCGCCGGGTTCGGCCAGGGCGGCGCCCAGCTGAGCCTGCCGGGTCCCCCGGACGCCATGGACCAGCGTATCGACATCGCCCGCATCGAGGGCGCGGTGAAGACCTCGTCGGTGAAGCGCGTGGCCGAGTTCGTGGACAGTCATCCGGAAGAGTCGGTCTCGATCCTTCGCGGCTGGCTGCACGAGACCTGAGATGGCAGTCCGCGTCGTCAAGCGCGCCGTTGAGGATCCCAAGAAGCTTACGGGTCCCGAGAAGGCGGCGATCATCCTGCTGGCGCTCGGCGAGGATCACCACCGCCTGTGGCAGAGCCTGGACGAAGACGAGATCAAGGAAATCTCCCAGGCCATGTCCAGCCTGGGCACGGTCACGTCGGCCGTGGTCGAGCAACTGCTCATCGAGTTCGTCTCGGGTATGAGCGGCGCCGGATCGGTGATGGGCAGCTTCGAGCAGACCCAGCGCCTGCTGGCCTCCTTCATGCCGGCCGAGCGTGTCGACGGCCTGATGGAGGAGATCCGGGGTCCCGCCGGTCGCACCATGTGGGACAAGCTGGGCAACGTGAACGAGGCGGTTCTCGCCAACTACCTGAAGAACGAATATCCCCAGACCGTCGCGGTGGTGCTGTCCAAGATCAAGGCCGAGCACGCCAGCCGCGTCCTGTCGGCCCTGCCCGAGGACTTCGCGCTCGAGTGCGTGCAGCGGATGCTACGCATGGAGCCGGTGCAGCGCGAGATCCTCGACAAGATCGAGCAGACCCTGCGCAACGAGTTCATGTCGAACCTGGCGCGCACGTCCAAGCGCGACAGCCACGAGATGATGGCCGAGATCTTCAACTCGTTCGACCGCCAGACCGAGGGCCGCTTCATCGCCGCCCTGGAGGAGCGCAACCGCGAGGCGGCCGAGCGCATCCGGGCGCTGATGTTCGTCTTCGAAGACCTCTCCAAGCTGGACCCGGGCGGGGTGCAGACCCTGCTGCGCGCGGTCGAGAAGGATCAGCTGGGCCTGGCGCTGAAGGGCGCCTCGGACGCGCTGCGGGAGATGTTCTTCTCCAACATGAGCGAGCGCGCCTCCAAGATCATGCGTGAAGACATGGAAAGCATGGGGCCGGTGCGTCTGAAGGACGTGGACGCGGCCCAGATGGCCATGGTCCAGGTCGCCAAGGACCTCGCCGCCAAGGGCGAGATCATGCTGGCCGGCCAGGGCGGCGATGACGAGTTGATCTACTGATGGCCGCCCCCCTGTCCCCCGCCGCCAAGGGCGAAAGCCGCAAGTTCGCGTTCGACACCGTGTTCGACGGCGGCGGCGATGTGATCAGCGCTCCGGTGCGTATTCGGCGCGGCTACAGCGCAGACGAGGCCGAGGTTCTGCGCGAGACAGCCTACCGCGAAGGCGAGGCGGCGGCGCGCGCCGCCCTGCAGGGCCAGCAGGCCCAGTCCCTCGCCGACCTGGCCGAAACGGCGCGCGCCGGGCTCGCGGCCCTGTCGCAGGTGGCCCACAATCATCGCGTCCATTCCGCCGGCCTGGCCATGGCTTGCGGCAAGGCGATCGCCGATGCGGCGCTGCTGAAGTTCCCCGAAGCCCCGTTGCAGGCGGCGCTCGAGTCGCTGGCCCGTGAATTCGACGGCGCGCCACGCCTGACGCTTCGCACCGCCGGCGACCCCTCCGCCCTCTCGGCGCTGGTCGAGGAGATGGCCCGCGATATCGGCTATCCGGGCCAGGTCGTGGTCAAGTCCGAGCCCGGCCTGACCGGCGCCGCCTTCAGCCTGGACTGGGTCGACGGTTCGGCGGTGTTCAATCCCGACGCCACTGCCGCCCGCATCGCCGACGTCGTCGCCTCTGCCCTGGCCGCCGAGCGCCTGCACGCTGACCCGATCGATTTCACCCCGGATCCGACTTCGGATCTGAACCCCGACGGAGAGCCTTGATGGCCACCGACACTGACCTGCCGCTCGAAGAGTTTCCCGAGAGCACGGCCCTCGCCACCACGACGGACGAGCCCGACAAGACCGCGTCCGATCTGGCGCCGGTCTTCGATGTTCCGGTCAATATCTCGGCGGTGCTGGGCAAGGCCCACATGACGGTCGCCCAGCTGCTGAAGCTGGGGAACGGGTCCGTCCTCGAGCTCGATCGCAAGGTCGGCGAGGCCATCGACATCTACGTGAACAACCGGCTGGTCGCCCGCGGCGAAGTGGTCGTCGTCGACGAGCGCCTGGGCGTGACCATGACAGAAATCATCAAGAGTGAAGACGCGGCCGCCTGAACGGGCGACCAGCTGAAGGAGAACACCCATGCGGCTTCTGGTAGTCGGACGACTGAGCGGTCAGCTCGCCGCCGCCGTGAAGATGGCGATGAGCCAGGGCGCCAAGGTCGGGCACGTGGAAACCTGCGCCCAGGCCACCGACGCGCTGCGGCGCGGGCAGGGGGCCGACCTTCTGATGGTCGACTACGAGCTCGACATCAGGGCCCTCATCGAGGCCAACGAAGCCGAGCGAATCCATGTGCCGGTGGTCGCCTGCGGCGTCGGCGCCGATCCGCAGAAGGCCGCCGATGCAATCCGGGCCGGGGCCAAGGAGTTCATTCCGCTGCCGCCGGACGCCGAGCTGATCGCCGCCGTCCTGGCCGCCGTCGCCGACGACGACCGCCCGATGGTGGTCAACGATCCGTCGATGAAGTCGGTGATCGCCTTGGCCGACCAGGTGGCGGCCTCCGAAGCCTCGATCCTGATCACCGGCGAAAGCGGCGTCGGCAAGGAGGTGATGGCGCGCTACGTCCACCAGAAATCCCGGCGCGCCCAGCGTCCCTTCATCTCGGTCAACTGCGCCGCCATTCCCGAGAACCTGCTGGAGAGCGAGCTGTTCGGTCACGAGAAAGGCGCCTTCACCGGCGCCGTCGCGCGCCGCATCGGCAAGTTCGAGGAGGCCGACGGCGGCACCCTGCTGCTCGACGAAATCAGCGAGATGGACGGCAGGCTCCAGGCCAAGCTGCTGCGCGCGCTGCAGGAGCGGATCATCGACCGGGTCGGCGGCTCCAAGCCGGTGAAGGTCAATATCCGCATCATCGCCACGTCCAACCGTGACCTCGCCCAGGCTGTCCGCGAGGGGACCTTCCGCGAGGACCTGCTCTACCGCCTCAACGTCGTGAACCTGCGCCTGCCGCCGCTGCGCGAACGCCCGGGCGACGTGGCCATCCTGGCCGCCCACTTCGTCAAGAAGTACGCCGCCGCCAATGGCGTGGCGGAGCGGCCGCTGTCGGGAGAGGCGCAGCGCCGCCTGCTCGGACACAGCTGGCCCGGCAATGTTCGTGAGCTGGAAAACGCCATGCACCGCGCGGTGCTTCTGGCGACCGGCTCACAGATCGACGAGACCGCCGTGCGCCTGCCGGACGGCCAGCCGCTTTCGGCGCCGGGCGAGGGCTTCTCGGGTCGAGCGGCCCAGGCCGCCGACGCGGTCCAGCGCAGCTTCGTCGGCCAGACCGTCGCGGAGATGGAACAGTCGCTGATCCTGGACACCCTGGTGCATTGCCTGGGCAACCGGACGCACGCGGCCAACATCCTTGGGATCTCGATCCGCACCCTGCGCAACAAGTTGAACGAATACGCCGGCCTCGGGGTGCAGATTCCGGCGCCGCAAAGCGGGTTGTCCGCCAACGCCGCCTGAGTTCGGAGAGTTCGCCTAAGTGACCGACGCCGCCATCCCCCGACCGGGCCAGCCCAACCCCAGCATGAAGGACATGCTGGGCTGGGTCATGCGTGGCGAGGTGGCGCTGGCGTTCGGCGTCATCTTCATCGTCGTGCTGCTGATCGTGCCGATGCCGAAGATCGTGCTCGATCTTCTGCTGGCGATGTCGATCATCTCGTCGATCCTGATCCTGATGACGGCGCTGCTGATCAAGAAGCCGCTGGAGTTCGCGGTCTTCCCCACGGTCCTGCTCGTCACCACCCTGTTCAGGCTGGGACTGAACCTGGCGTCGACGCGCCTGGTGCTGGGCCACGGCCACGAGGGCACGAGCAGCGCCGGCGACGTCATCGAGGCCTTCGGGCATCTGATGATGGGCGGGAACTTCGTCATCGGCCTGATCGTCTTCGCCATCCTGGTGGTGGTGAACTTCGTGGTCATCACCAAGGGCTCGACCCGCATCGCCGAGGTCGCGGCGCGGTTCGCGCTGGATTCCATGCCCGGCAAGCAGATGGCCATCGACGCCGACCTGTCGGCGGGCCTCGTCGACGAGGACACCGCCAAGCAGCGGCGCAAGGAATTGGAGCAGGAATCCACCTTCTTCGGCGCCATGGACGGCGCGTCGAAGTTCGTGCGCGGCGACGCCGTGGCCGGGCTGGTAATCGTCTTCATCAACGCGGTGGGCGGCGTGCTCATCGGGGTGCTGCAGCACGGGATGGAGGCCGGCGACGCGGCCAACGCCTACGTCCTGCTGACCGTCGGCGACGGCCTGGTTACCCAGGTGCCGGCCCTGATCATCTCGATCGCGGCGGGCTTCCTGGTCTCGAAATCCGGGGTCGAGGGCTCCGCCGACAAGGCGCTGGTCGCCCAGCTGGCCACCAACCCGGTCGCGCTCGGCATGGTCGCCGCCGCCTCCGCGGTGATCGGCGTCATCCCCGGCATGCCCATCATCCCCTTCTTCGGCCTGGCCGCGGGAGCGGGGTTCATGGCCTGGACCCTGGGCCGCAAGCGCAACCTGCCGCCGCCCGTCGTGGTGGAGGAAAAACCCACGGAGGATGTCGAGGAGCCGATCGCCAACTCGCTCACTATCGACGAGGTGAAAATCGAACTCGGTTACGGCCTGCTGTCACTCATCAACGATCTGGAAGGTCGGCGGCTGACCGACCAGATCCGGGCCCTGCGACGCACCCTGGCCAGCGAGTACGGCTTCGTCATGCCGCCGGTGCGCATCCTCGACAACATGCGCCTGGCCACCCAGGGCTACGCCATCCGGGTCAAGGAGATGGAGGCCGGCGCCGGCGAGGTCCGGCTGGGCTCTCTCATGGCCATGGACCCGGCGGGCCGCCAGGTCGAGCTGCCCGGCGAGCACGTGCGCGAGCCTGCCTTCGGCCTGCCGGCGACCTGGATCGATGACGCCCTGCGAGAGGAAGCCACCTTCCGCGGCTACACCATCGTCGACCCGGCCACCGTGCTGACCACCCACCTGACCGAGATCCTCAAGGACAGCATGGCGGACCTGCTGTCCTACGCCGAGGTCCAGAAACTGCTGAAGGAGCTGCCGGCCGAGCAGAAGAAGCTGGTCGACGAGCTGGTGCCCTCGGTGGTCACCGCCACCACCATCCAGCGTGTGCTGCAGTCGCTGCTGCGCGAGCGGGTCTCGATCCGCGACCTGGCGGTCATCCTCGAGGGGGTGGCCGAGGCGGCCCCCCACACCAACAGCGTCACCCAGCTGGTCGAGCACGTGCGCACCCGCCTGGCCAAGCAGCTGTGCTTCCAGAACAAGGGGCCGGACGGCGCGCTGCCGATCGTCACGCTCACGCCCGAGTGGGAGCAGTCCTTCCACGACGCCCTCATCGGGCCGGGCGAAGAGAAGCAGCTGGCCCTGCCGCCGTCGCGGCTGCAGGAGTTCATCCGCGGCGTGCGCGACGCCTTCGAGACGGCCGCCACCCAGGGCGACGCAGCTGTGCTGCTGACCGGCCCCGCCATCCGGCCCTACGTCCGGTCGATCGTCGAGCGCTTCCGCGGCCAGACCGTGGTCATGAGCCAGAACGAGATCCATCCACGCGCACGCCTGCGCACCGTGGGGCAGATCTGACGCCCGCGTCCCGCGTGCGCCTTGGGATCGCCTTACGCCCGTTGCACGTTCCGTGACCCGCTGTTAGCTCACGCACAGTCCTCCCACGGAGCGTCCCATGGCCCGCTCGCCGCGCCCCAAGTCCCCGCCGCGCCCATCGATCGAGGGCTTCAAGAAGATTTCGCCCGGCGACATCTTCTGGGACCTGCTGACCTTCGACCGGCTGCTGACCGGGCCGGTCATCCACATGATCTACTGGGCCGGGCTGGCGCTGATCGTGCTGGGCGGGTTCGCCACCATCGGCGGCGCCGTGGGGCTGGCCTGGCGCGAGGAGAACCTGCTGACCAAGGTCGCGCTGGCGGTGCCCTTCGTGATCGCAGGGTTCATTTCGCTGGCGGCCGGGGCGCTGCTGTGGCGGTCGTTCTGTGAGTTCTACGTCGCCATTTTCCGCATCTCGGACGACCTGCGGTTCATCCGCGGCACGATCGAGCGCGGCCAGCCCTCGCCCCTGACAACCCCTGTCCCCGCGGAGGTGGAGGAGGCCCCGAAGGCCGAGGCGGGCTGAGGATTTCGAACCGGGCGGCGACGTTCGAGGCCTATGCATCCACGAGACGACGCAACAAGCTATTGCAATATAACATAAAAGCATGGAGTCGCCCCTGACAACCCTGTGTCAGGGCCACTCAGCCGCGCGCGGCCGCCACCAGCGCTGCAGCCATGGCCTTGGCGCGGCCGGCGTTGTCGAACAGCAGCGGCGCGTCGCCGCCCCGCCCCGAGCGGTTCAGCCAGGAATCCCGGTCGCGGGCGCCCCAGACGGTGATCCCGAAGCGCTGCCGCTCGGGCAGGGCCATGACCGCCTCAACCGCCTCGCCGACCAGCCGCGCCTGACGCCCGCCCAGGTCGCCGCCGCCTTTCGCGCGGTTGAGGCTCACGTCGAGCTCCGAGATGTGGACCGGCAGGCCCAGCGCGGCCAGGTCGCGCACGGTGCGGGTGATGGCCCCCACCGGCAGGTCTGCGGGGATGTGGGTCTGGGTGCCCAGCCCGCCCAGTGGCGCGCCGGCCCGTAGCAGGTTCTCGGCCAGCTTGAGGAAGTCGCGACGCTTCTGCGGGATCTGTTCGAGGTTGTAGTCATTCAGGAACAGCACCGCCGCCGGGTCCGCCCGTCGCGCGTGCTCGAACGCCAGGCGGATGTAGTCGACCCCCAGGTTGGCGGCCCAGGCGTTGCGCATCCGGATGCCCGACCCGTCGTCGGCGATCGCCTCGTTGACCACGTCCCAGCCTGCGACCTTGCCGGCGTAGCGCCCGACCACGCCCGTGACATAGTCACCGTAGGCCTCGGCGAAGCGGCGGCGGTCGACGACCAGGCGCTGGAAGGTCACGGGGACCTGTTCGTACCAGATCACCGTGTGGCCAAAGGTGGTGAGGCCGCGCGAGGACGCCAGGGAGACGATACGGTCCGCGCGGGTCCAGTCCTGACGGCCATCGGCGTCGACGATGGCCTCGGCCTTCATCTCCCACTCGGGCGTGATGCGGTCGAAGTTGGCGCGCACCAGGGCGTTCCACTGCGGATCGTCGAACTGCTCGGTCATGGCCGCGACGCCCAGCGGGAAGGGGGCGGCGGACTTCAATGGCGGGACATCGCCGGGGCCGGCATCGGCGGGGGCGGGGTCGGCGGTCGCCCGGCTGCAGGCGGCCGGCGCCAGGGGCGCGGCGGCGAGCCCCGCCAGCAGGCGGCGGCGGTTCATCAGGCCTTTTTCTTGCGCCGGCCGGCCAGGTCGTCGAGTTCGGCCGTCTCGGCGCGGGCTTCGGCCTGCACCCGGGCCAGGCGGGAGACCTCCGCGACATGCTCGAACTTCTTGAGCTCCTCGAAGGCGCGGCTCAGGGCATCGCGGGCCCCGTCCTCCTCGATGGAGACCTCGGCCAGGTCGGTGTCGGCGATGCCCCGGCGGATCTTCCAGCCGGTGGTGTAGGCCGGCATCATCATCGAGGCCTGCTGGTCTTCGGCGGCGCGAATCTTCTCGACCTCCATCTCGGCGTCCAGAACCGCGATCCGCATCTCGGCGGCGGCCCGGCGGGTGGAGATGTCGGCCAGTCGCTTCTGCAGCGTCTCGACCTCATATCCCGAGATCCGGATCAGGGAGTGGGCCCACTGGCTCATGCGTCGTGTCCTTCAGCAAGGATGGCGTCCAGGCGCGCGAAGCTGTCGGGGAGGCGGGTGACCTCGTCCTTGCCTTGGCGCAGGAACTCTTCGATGGCGGGGTTCAGGCGAACGGCCCGGTCGATGACGGGATCGGTGCCGAACTTGTAGGCTCCGATTTTGATCAGCTCTTCCATGTTGGCGTAGGACGCCATGGCCTCACGCGCCTGACGGACGGTCTCGCGCTCCGGCAGGGTCTGGCAAGCCGGCATGGTCCGGCTGATGGACTTCAGCGCGTCGATGGCCGGGAAGCGGCCGCGCTCGGCGACCGAGCGGCTCATGACGATGTGGCCGTCGAGGATTCCGCGCACCGCATCGGCGATCGGTTCGTTGTGGTCGTCCCCGTCCACCAGCACGGTGAACAGGCCGGTGATCGGCCCCGCCTCGGTGCCGTCCGACCGGATCGGGCCGGGACCCGCGCGCTCGAGCAGCTTGGGCAGTTCCGAGAAGACGGTGGGCGTGTAGCCCTTGGTCGTGGGCGGCTCGCCGGCGGCCAGGCCGATCTCGCGTTGGGCCATGGCGAAGCGGGTGACCGAGTCCATCAGGCACAGGACCTCGAGGTCCTGGTCGCGCAGGTATTCGGCGATCGCCATGGTCAGGAAGGCGGCCTGGCGGCGTTTCAACGCCGGCTCGTCGGAAGTGGCGACCACCACGATGGCGCGGCGCAGACCGGCCTCGCCCAGGGTCTCCTCGATGAACTCGCGGACCTCGCGGCCTCGCTCGCCGATCAGCCCGACCACGACCGCGTCGCAAGAGGCCTCGCGCGCGAGCATGGAGAGCAGCACGGACTTGCCTACGCCCGACCCGGCGAAGACCCCCAGGCGCTGGCCGCGGCAGGTGGTGGTGAAGACGTCCATGGCGCGCACGCCAAGATCCAGCCGCTCGCCGACGCGGCCACGGATGTGGGCGGACGGCGGGGGCGCCCGCAGGGCGTAGGGAGCTGGCCCCTGCGGCAAGGGTCCCTTGCCGTCGACGGGAGCGCCGAAGGCGTCGACGACGCGGCCTAGCCAGCCGAGCGTCGGCCGCACGCTGGCGCCGTCGCTCATGATCCGGATCTCGGCCCCGGGCGCGACGCCCTCGACCGGGCCGAAAGGCATCAGCAGGGCGCAGCTGTCGCGGAAGCCCACGACCTCGGCCGGCAGGGGCGCATCGGCGCGGCGGACGATTTCGGTGCGAGCGCCGACCGACAGGCGCGTCAGACCGCCGCGGGCCTCGATCAGCAGGCCGTTCACCGCCGCCACCCGTCCGGAAACGGACAGGGGGTCGACTCGTTCGACGGCGGAAATCAGCGACTGCACTAAGCGGGGCCCCAAAGGCGCGAAAACGCCCGTTAAGAATTGGGCCAGCGGTGTTAACCGGGAGTGAAATTCGCGACTGAATCGTCGAGCGAATGGGCGGTCGAATCGTCCTCCAGGTGCGGCGAATCGCCTGCCGGAATCGAATCGTTGACGGCGGCGCTGGACGGCGACTCGCAAATCAGCCTAACGATTCGGACAAGGGTTAGGATTAACCACTCTTAAGGAATTGGGGGCCTAGCGTTCCCTTAACGGGTTGGGGTTCGGGGTGGACTCCGCCGACAGGAGCGCCTTGCCTGGAGGGGCTTGTATGAGAGTTTTGCTGATTGAGGACGACGCGGCCACGGCCCAGAGCATCGAGTTGATGCTCAAGTCCGAAGGCTTCAACGTCTACACGACCAGCCTGGGTGAGGAAGGCGTCGATCTGGGCAAGATCTACGACTACGACCTGATCCTGCTGGACCTGAACCTGCCCGACATGAGCGGCCTGGACGTGCTGCGTCAGCTGCGTGTCGGCAAGGTCAACACGCCGGTGATGATCCTGTCGGGCACGACCGAGATCGACACCAAGGTGAAGACCTTCGGCGGCGGCGCCGACGACTACATGACCAAGCCCTTCCACAAGCAGGAACTGGTCGCCCGCATCCATGCCGTGGTGCGCCGCTCCAAGGGTCACGCCCAGTCGATCATCAAGACCGGCGAGATCCACGTGAACCTCGACGCCAAGACCGTCGAAGTGAACGGCCTGCGGGTCCACCTGACCGGCAAGGAATACCAGATGCTGGAGCTGCTCTCGCTCCGCAAGG
>CAZRKY010000076.1:0-12814 GCA_964600375.1 uncultured Caulobacteraceae bacterium
GCGGCGGGCTTGCAGGCGCTCAGCGCCAGGGCCGAGGCGGCGGCGAGAAGGATGAGGCGCATGGGAGGTCTCCGGATATCCGTGTTCGGTTGAACCCTATTGGCCGGGCGGGCGTCAGTCCAGCGCGGGACCCCGGGCCAGCTCCATCACCAGGCGCGCGGCGCGGTCGAGGGTGCGCCGGTCATCCTCGCTCAGGCGCCGCACCGCCCCCGTCAGAGTCGTCAGCCGCCGTTCGCGCGCCCGGTCGAACATGGCCCGCCCCTTCTCGCTGGCCTCCAGCCGCACGCCGCGGGCGTCCGACGGGTCAGGTCGGCGCAGGACGAGGCCGAGCGCCTCCATGTCCTTGATCAGCCGCGACATGGTCGGGGCCCGCACCTGTTCGGCGGCGGCCAGGGCGCCGAGGTTGAGGGGGCCTGCAAAGACCAGCACGGACAGGGCCGAGGCCTGCGGTCCGGTCAGGCCCGAAGCCGCGTCCTGCTTTCGCAGGCGGCGAAGCAGGCGGATGGCGGCCGAATGCAGGCGGTCCGCGACGTCCGCAGAGTCTGGGTTGACCGCCGGCTCATTCATATAGTTAGCTTAGCTAAGTAATTTCACCTCGCAACCGGAGAGGCGACCCATGTCGGAGATTTCCAGCGGGACCCTGGCGGGCCGCGACGTGGTCCAGGTGTTCCTCCCCAGCACCAACCTGGCGCGCTCGATCGCCTTCTACAGAGACACCTTGCGGCTGCCCCTGCTGTTCGAGACCAACGGCATGGCCTTCTTCCAGCTGGGCAACCTGCGCCTGATGCTGGGCGAGTTGCGCGGGGGCCAGCCGGCCATGGCGGGCGGCGGCATCTACCTCGACGCCCCGGACCTGCCGGCGGTGGTGCGCGACATGGAAGGGCGGGGGATCGAATTCCGCGGCCCCGCCCAGGTGCTGCAGCAGACCCCGGAGGGCGACCTGACCCTGCGCAGCCTGCTGGACCCCGACGGCAACCTGGTCGCCCTGATGGGCGTGGTTCCCCGCTAGCCCTCGTCGATCGCCTCGGGTCCCGCGGCCTCCAGGTCGGCGTCCCGCTCGGCCTGGCGCGCGCTGCGGCCGCGGCGCAGGGCCCGGTTCGGTCGCCTGGCGCTGTCCTGGATCAGCTTGCGGAATTCGTCGCGCTGCTCGTGCACCGAGGCCAGCACCAGTCCCATCGGCACGCCCAGGTCCACCAGGGTGTTCTCGGCCAGCTGCAGGGCCGCCTCGGTGGTCTCGGGCACCGCGTCGGTCACCCCCAGCTTGTAAAGGGTAGCGGCGTGGCGGGAATCGCGGGCGCGGGCGACGATGGTCAGGTCCGGACGGGCGGCCCGGGCGGCGCGCACCACCTCCTCGACCTTCACCGGCGCATCCATGGTCACGACCACGGCCGGCACGGTGTCGATGCCGCACCGCTTGAGGAAGTCGCCGCGGCCGGCGTCGCCGTACCAGATGGTCTGGCCTCGGACGCGTTGCTCGGCCACCAGCCGGGCGTCCGTGTCGACGGCGACGAAGTCGATGTCGTGGCGCTTCAGCATCCGTCCGACCAGCCGCCCAACCCGGCCGTAGCCGATGATCAGCACCCGCTTGCCCGCCGGCTCGGCCGTCTCGTTCAACAGCGCCGGCAGTTCGCCCTTGGGCACGCGCTTGCCCAGGCGCTCGGCCAGCCAGACCAGGACCGGGATGAAGAACAGGCCCACGGTGGCGGCGACCAGCACCGCCTGGGCGAAGGTCGGGTCGAGCAGCTTGTGACCCATGGCGGTGTCGACGATGACGAAGGCGAATTCGCCCGCCGGACCCAGCACCAGGGCGGTCTCCAGCGCGGTGCGCGTGGGGAACTTGAAGGCCCGCGCCAGGCTGAACACGGTCGCGGCCTTGATCAGCACCACGCCCAGCAAAAGGAGGAACAGGGTCAACGGCGCGTGCAACACGACGTCGAGGTCGAGCTGGGCGCCGACCGAGACGAAGAACACGCCCAGCAGCAGCCCCTTGAACGGCTCGATGGTGTGCTCGATCTCGCGCCGGTACTCGGTCTCGGCCAGCAGCACCCCGGCGATCAGGGCGCCGAGCCCCATGGACAGCCCCGCCACCGCCGCCGAGAGGCTGGCGGCGAAGACCACGAACAGGCAGGCGGCCAGGAACAGTTCGTTGTTGTCCGAGCGGGCCACCGACCGGAAGAGCGGCCGCAGCACCAGCCGCCCGGCCACCGCCAGGATGGCGAGACCCGCCGCCGCCGGCACAAGCGCCAGCAGGCCAGGCGCCCAGGATCCGCCGGCAGCCGCGGCCGCCAGCACCGCGATGGTGATCAGGATGGGCGCCACCGCCAGGTCCTGGGCCAGCAGCACGGAGAACACCGCCCGCCCCATGCCGGACTTGACCTTGTTGCGCTCGGCCAGCACCGGCATGACCACCGCCGTCGATGACAGGGCGAGCGCCATGCCGATGACCACGGCGGCGAGCGGCGGCTGGCCAAGCAGCAGGGCCACCCCCGCCAGGGCCGCCGAACAGAGCACGACCTGCGCCAGGCCGAATCCGAAGACCAGCTTGCGCATGGCCTTCAGGCGGTCCCAGCTGAGCTCGAGCCCGATGGTGAAGAGCAGGAAGGCGACGCCGATCTCGCCCAGGCCGCGGATCTGGTCGGGGTCGTCGATGGTCAGGTATTTCAGCCAGGCGACCTCGTCGGCCATGCGTCCGAACCCGTCGGGTCCCAGCGCCACGCCGGCGGCGAGGAATCCCAGCACCGGACTGATCTTCAGCCGCTGGAACAGGGGCACCACGACACCCGCCGTCGCCAGGAAAACCACCAGATCCTTGTAGTCCGACGCCGCGACTTCGCCCGCCATGCCTGAATCACCTCTTCGTTCGTGCTCGCCTACCCTAGAGCAAAAAGTCGCAGCCCTTCGCGCGTAAGGGGAAAATAGCGGACATGAACGATAATTAAGGCGGCGCCGGACGCGGTTCTGGGGCAAATTCGCCGCCTCATTCCGCCCACGGGCGTGACTACGGACCCTCCGAGGAAATATCCCCCATGAAGAAGATCTGGCTTTGCGCCGCGGCGGTCGCCGCGCTCGCGGTGGGCGCGTCCGCCCAGGCTCATCCCGAGCACCCGTGCCTGGACGCGACCTGCAACACCGTGGCGCTGTTCGACACGCCCGCCGCGCCCGCGGGCCCCGGCGTGCTGCCGGCCGGTTCGACCGAGGCCCTGCGCTACGGGACCTGGGGCTTTGACGCCTCGGGCATGGACCGCACCGTCAAGCCCGGCGACAGCTTCTTCCGCTACGCCAACGGCGCCTACCTCGACCGGCTGGAGATCCCGGCCGACCGCACCCGCTACGGCTCGTTCGACATCCTGCGCGAGCTTTCGGACAACCGCCTGAAGGCCATGGTCACCGGCTTCGCCGCCGACCGCACCCTGTCGGCCAGCTCCGACGAGGGCAAGATCGCGGCGCTCTACAACAGCTTCATGGACGAGGCGCGCATCCAGCAGCTGGACGCCGCCCCCCTGGCCCCCGACCTGGCCGCCATCCGCAACCTGCGCACCCGCTCGGACTTCGCCCGCTACCAGGGCACGACCCAGGGCCGCTTTGGCGGCTCCTTCTTCGGGGCCTTCGTCGGCGCCGACGGCAAGGCGCCGGACCGCAACGCGCTCTACATGTTCCAGGGCGGCCTGGGCCTGCCGGACCGCGACTACTACCTGAAGCCCGACTTCGCCGAGCAGAAGGCCAAGTACGAGGCCTATATCGCGCGCCAGCTGCGCAACATCGGCTGGGAGAACGCCAACCAGGCGGCCAAGGACATCATCGCGCTGGAGACCCGCATCGCCGAGGTCTCCTGGACCCGGATCGAGAGCCGCGACGACGACAAGACCTACAACCCCATGACCATCCGCGAGCTGACGCGCTATGCGCCCGGCTACGACTGGGCGGCGTGGCTCAAGGGGGCCCAGGCCACCAGCGCGCAACGGGTGATCGTCGCCCAGAACACGGCCTTCCCCAAGATCGCCAAGGTGTTCGCCGAGACGCCGATCGAGACCCTGCGCGCCTGGCAGGCCTTCCGCCTGGTCGACCAGGCCGGCCCGATGCTGTCGCGCCGCTTCGCCGACGCGACCTTCGAGTTCCGCAACAAGACCCTCTCGGGCCAGCCGATGCAGCGCCCGCGCGACAAGCGCGCCGTGGCTTTCGCCGAGGGCGCGATGGGCGAGGCGCTGGGCCGCGCCTACGTGGCCCGCTACTTCCCGCCCGAGTCCAAGGCCAAGATGGAGAAGCTGGTCGCCGACCTGCGCGCCGCCCTTGAGATCCGCATCCGCAACCTGCCGTGGATGAGCGCCGAGACCAAGGCCAAGGCGCTGGAGAAGCTGGCCAAGTTCCGGGTCAAGATCGGCTACGCCAGCAAGTGGCTGAACTACGACAGCCTGACCGTCGACGCCGGCGACCTCTACGGCAACGCCCAGCGCGCGGGCGAATTCGCCTGGCTCGACAATGTCGGCAAGCTGAACAAGCCCGTCGACCGTGACGAATGGGGCATGACCCCCCAGACGGTGAACGCCTACTACTCCTCGACCGGCAACGAGATCGTCTTCCCGGCCGCCATCCTGCAGCCGCCGTTCTTCGATCCCGACGCCGACCCGGCCGTGAACTACGGCGGCATCGGCGGCGTCATCGGCCACGAGATCGGCCACGGCTTCGACGACCAGGGCCGCAAGTCCGACGGCGACGGCGCCCTGCGCGACTGGTGGACCGCGGCCGACGCGGCGGCCTTCACCACCCAGACGGACCGCTTCGGCGCCCAGTACGACGCCTTCGAGGTCTTCCCCGGCGCCCACGTCCAGGGCGGCCTGACCATGGGCGAGAACATCGGCGATCTCGCCGGCGTGACCTTGGCGCTGGAGGCCTACCGACTGTCGCTGGGCGGCCAGCCCGCCCCGGTGATCGACGGCTTCACCGGCGACCAGCGCGTCTTCCTCGGCTGGGCCCAGGTGTGGCGCGGCAAGTACCGCGAGGCCGCCCTGCGCCAGCAGGTCGTCTCCGACCCGCACAGCCCGCCGGAATTCCGCGTCATCGGCCCGCTGCGCAACATCGACGCCTGGTACGAGGCCTTCGGCGTCCAGGAAGGCGACAAGTACTACGTCAAGCCGGAAGACCGCGTCCGCATCTGGTAGGCCCTCTTCCAGAAGCCGGACGGCAGAAGGCCGGAGCAGCGATGCTCCGGCCCTTTTCTTCGGATTATTTCCCCCATTTCGGACTTCTAGACGATACTCAAGGGCGGCCGAAGGAACGTCCGATGATCCTGCGCAGGGTGTTTCTCGCAGCAGCTTTGGGGCTCGCTGCGCCAGCGGCGGCCCGTGCGTGCATGGTTGGCGACGCCTTCCGCGCTCTGATCCACCGACGCCTGCCGGGTCGCCTGCCACACCAAGCTGTGGCGCTAGAGGTCAGATTCATCGACCACGACGAGAGGCGGCTTTATCGCAAAGGTCTTAGGGCACGGGTCAGCCGCGTGATTCAGGGCGAAGGCATCGGCCCAGTTGTGCTGGTCCGCGAGACGGTCTGGACCAGTTGCGACTATCCCTTTCTGAATGGGACGAGCGGCCTGTTGGTTTGCGTTTTGCGTGGGAAGGAGAGTGGGATGTCGGTGCTACACCCGGTGATGGTGACGCAAGGCTCGGGTTTCCGCCTGTCCGATGACTTCGAGTTGTCGGATTTCGACCTGACGGGCGAACTCAAGCTGCCGGAGCCGGGCGTCTCTCCAAATCATCCGTGAAGGCCTGGAGCAACACTTTGCCGTCCGATTAGGTAATCTGACCAACAGCGCCTATATGACCCCCGTCGACCTCTGAAGCGGAACGGCCCCTCCTCGCCGTAAAACGCTCGGTCCAAGGCTCCTACATCTCCAGACTCGGCGGCCCGCGTGAATGTTTCGCGCCGGCCAGTCCCGACCAAAGGAGTCATCTCATGACCACGGGCACCGTCAAATGGTTCAACACCACCAAGGGCTTCGGCTTCATCGCGCCTGAGGGCGGCGGCACGGACGTCTTCGTCCACGCCACGGCCGTCGAGCGCTCGACGCTCGGCTCGCTGAATGAAGGCCAGGTGATCACGTTCGATCTCGAAAAGGATCAGCGCACCGGCAAGAACTCGGCCGTGAACCTGCAAGCCGTCTAGTCCACGTGGCGAAGGAAGAATTCATCGAATTCGAGGGCGTGATCGAGGACCTGCTCCCTGAGGGCCGGTTCCGCGTGAAGCTCGACAACGAGCACACGATCCTCGCCTACACGGCCGGAAAGATGCGCAAGCACCGTATCCGGTCGCTGGTGGGCGATCGCGTCACCGTCGAGATGACTCCCTACGACCTGGACAAGGGCCGCATCACCTTCCGGCACAAGACCGCCGGTCCCGGGCCCACGGGCCAGAGGCCGCAGTACCGCCGGCGATAGCGCCCGACGACAAGACGACGGAAAGGCCGGGGCAGCGATGCTCCGGCCTTTTTTCGTTCCGGTCCTCAAGCGTACGCCCCCGCCGCTACTCTGGCGGGGGCGCCGCCGGGACCCCGGCGGAGAGGGAAGTCGCTCCGCCGAAGCGAGGTCGACTAGTGGGCCGGAGCGGCGGGGTCGCTCGGCGAAGTGTTGGGGGTGTTCTCGGTGGTGGCGCCGCCGTCGGCGTTGCCGGCCTGCTGCTCGACGCGGTCGGCTTCGGCGTTCAGTGCGGTCTCGGCGCTTTCGGTCGGAGCCTGGGCGGCCTGGTGCTCAAGCGCGTCCGCCTGCTTTTCGGCGGCGGCGTCCTGCTTGCTCTCGCAGGCGGTGAGACCAGCCGCGGCGAAGGCGGCGGCGGCGACGATGATCAGCTTACGCATGGATGTGTTTCCTGGCTTGGAGAAGACGGGAAAACGCCACCGGGCGGACGTGGTTCCGAAATCGTGATGGAGACGTGATGGGATATGTGCGCGCACCTCCTTCTTCGGAGGAGAAGGAGGGAACCCACGCACCGGAGCGCGTCAGCGCGCAGGTTCTTGCGTGGGAGGTTGAGAGGGAAACGTAACGCCCGAAGGTTGGCGCGGACCATTCACGGACCGTCGAGTGTCCCCCTCAACCTCCCGCGCAAGGAAACTCCGCCCCCGCCTTCGCGGGAGCTCCGATTGCGCGGGGCCCTCCTTCTCCTCCGAAGAAGGACGAGTGCGCGCTCCTTCTCCTTCGGAGAAGGCGGTGAACATATCTCCCAGATACCCCCGCCCAAAAAAAGAAACCCGCCGCGGGGGATGATCCGCGGCGGGCTCTTGCTCTTGTCGAGCGGGCGTTTCCTCCCCGAAACGCCGGAGGCTTGTTGCGACTTCGCGCACGCCAGCCTCACGCTGTTCGGAATACGCCGCCAAACCGTTGAGGTGTCAAGCGTTGCCCCCTTGGCCAAGGCCCGGAATTGGTTCGTGAACGTCGTTCACAAACCGAGGTGCGACCTTTTGGTCAGCCCGCCTCCACTATGGCGCGCACGGTCGCGACCAGTTCGCCGCGCGCCACGGTCTGCTGGCCGGGGCGGCCCTCGCGCCAGGCGGCGTTGTCGGTGACCCCCGAGGCGAGGGCGCGGCCGAGGTCGAGGTCCTTGACGGTGGCCGTGCCGTTGGCCGCCTCGTCGCCACCGATGATGACGGCCGCGGGCGAGTGGCGGCGGTCGGCGTATTTCATCTGCGCCTTCAGCCCCGAAGTCCCGAGGTAAACCTCCGCGGCGATGCCGGCGTTGCGCAGCTCGGACGCTACGGCGAAGTACTCGCCCATCAGCGCCTGGTCGAAGACGGTCACAACCACGGGGCCGCGCACGCTGGCCAGATTGCCCTTCAGCCAGTCGAACTGGGCGAGCGCCGCGGCCAGGCGGCTGACGCCGAAGGAGAAGCCCGTGGCCGGGACCGGCGTGCCGGTGAAGCGCGCCACCAGATCGTCATAGCGCCCGCCGCCGCCGACCGAGCCCAGGGACAGCCGCTCGGCGCCCGGCGCGATCAGCTCGGCCTCGTAGACGGCGCCGGTGTAGTACTCGAGCCCGCGCACCACGGCCGGGTCGAAGCGCGCATCGGCCTCCGAAACGCCCAGCCCGTTCAGGGCCGTGGCGATGCGGGCCAGGTCCTCAAGCCCCTCGGCGCCCTCGACCGAGCCGCTGACCACCGGCGACAGCGCGTCCAGCACCGACCGGCGATCGCCGCCGCCGGCGCGCAGGAAGGCCATGACGGAATCCACCGCCGCGGGCGGGATCATGGCGCCGGGGGTGAAGGCGCCGCTCTCGTCCATGCGGCCCTTGCCCAAGAGGTCGCGCACGCCCTTCTCGCCCAGCCGGTCCAGTTTGTCGGCGGCGCGCAGCACCGCCAGGCGCTGGGCCGGATCGTCGATCTTCGCCTGGGCCAGCAGACCGTTGAGCAGCTTGCGGCTGTTGATCTTCAGCACCGCCGAGCCGGCCGAAATGCCCGCCGCGCGCAGACCCTCGGCGGCCATGGCGACGATCTCGGCGTCAGCCTCGGGCCGGTCGGAGCCGACCGTGTCGGCGTCGCACTGGATGAACTCGCGGAAGCGGCCGGGCCCGGGCTTCTCGTTGCGCCAGACGGTCCCGAAGGCGTAGCGCCGGAACGGCTTGGGAAGGGTTTCCCAGTTCTGCGCCGCGAACCGCGCCAGAGGCGCGGTCAGGTCGTAGCGCAGGGCCATCCACTGCTCGTCGGAGTCCTGGAGCGCGAACACGCCCTCGTTGGGCCGGTCGGAGTCCGGCAGGAACTTGCCGAGCGCGTCGGCATATTCGAAGGCCGGGGTGTCCAGATGCTCGAACCCGTAGCGCTCATAGACGGCGGAGACCGCCTCCAGGATGGCGCGCTCGGCCGCCAGGTCGCGCGCGCGGCGGTCCTGGAACCCGTGCGGGCTGCGGGCTTCGGGTCGGAAATCTGTGGTGTCGGACATGGGCGCGGGCTTAGCGGAGGCGGACAGCCGGAGCAACCGGCCATGCCCCCGCGGGCTCAGCCCTTCAACCGGGCGATCAACGCCTCGGTCGCGGCGTCGTGCGGTCCGGTCGCCTCGCCCTCGATTTCCGGCAGCAGGCAGGCGGCGAGCGTCTTGCCCAGCTCGACGCCCCACTGGTCGAAGCTGTCGAGGCCCCAGAGCACGCCCTCGACGAAGGTCTTGTGCTCGTGCAGCGCCAGCAGGGCTCCCACCGATTTCGGATCCAGGGCCTTGAGCAGGATGGTGGTGGAGGGCCGGTCGCCGGGGAAGTCCTTCCACGGCAGGGGATCGGACTGGCCCATCAGCAGGGCCTCGGCCTGGGCCAGGCCATTGGCCAGCATGGCGGCGCCCCGGTCGGCGACCAGGACGAAGTCGACCGGGATGACGTCGGTCCCCTGGTGAAGCAACTGGAAGAAGGAATGCTGGGCGGTGGCCCCGGGCTCGCCGAAGACGACGGGGGCGGTGGCGCGGGCGACCGGGGCGCCGTCGGCGCGGACCCGCTTGCCGTTGGACTCCATCTCCAGCTGCTGCAGCCAGGCGGGCAGGAGGCGCAGACGCTCGGCGTAGGGGATGACGGCGCGGGCGCCGCGGCCGAGCCCGTTGCGGTTGTAGACCTGGGCCAGGGCCATCAGCACCGGGGCGTTGCGCTGGATCGTGGCGGTGCGGAAATGCAGGTCCATGGCGTGGGCGCCGGCAAGGAAACTCGCGAACACCCGCCAGCCCAGGCCGATGGCGCAGGAGAGCCCCACCGCCGACCAGACCGAGAAGCGGCCGCCGACGCTGTCGCGCATGGGGAAGACCCGGTCCGGCGCGATGCCGTATCGGGCGCAGCGCTCCGGCGCGGCGGAGACGGCGGCGAGATGGCGGTCGGCCCCTTCGCCGATGGCGTTGGACAGCCAGGCCCGCGCCAGGCCGAGGTTGGCCAGGGTCTCCAGCGTGCCGAAGGTCTTGGAGACGGCGGTGACCAGGGTGCGGCGGGGATCGAGGCCCCGCACGGCGGCGGCGAAGGCGTCGGGATCGACGTTGGCGACAAAGCGGAGGTCGACCCGGGGCTTCTCGGGCCGCAGCGCCTCCCAGAGCAGCCTTGGGCCGAGGTCCGAGCCGCCGATGCCGATGTGCAGGACGTGGCGGAAGCGGCGGCCGTCGGCGGTCCGGACCACTCCGGTGCGAACCGCCTCGACGAAGGCGCGCAGGCGCTCGCGCTCCGTGGCCATCTCCGGGCCGGGGTCGGGCTCGCGCAGCCGCCAGTGCTCGGCGGCGCGGTCCTCGGTGAGGTTGACCCTGGCGCCGGCGAACAGGGCGTCGCGATGGAGGTCGACGGCGCAGTCGCGGGCGAGGTCGAGGGCCCGGAGGAACCCTTCGTCCGTCCAGGACTGGCGGGACAGGTCGATGTGCAGCCCGGCGGCCCGCACGGTCATGCGGCGCACCCGCGCGGGCGTGAGCAGGCCCGACAGGCTGACGTCGCGGCCGGACGCGGCGGCGGCTTCCAGCCTTCGCCAGGTCCGCTCGGAGGCGTCCGGGTCAGTCATGCGCGTGCGGCCCCGCCAAGTTCAGTCACCACTCGTTTACGGGTGAAGGATAACCAATCGTGAACGTCTCCGCTTCGGAAAGGATCGAATCCCATGTGCGGCCTGGCATTCGCGGTCACCCTGGCGCTCACGCCCGTCTCCTTCTCCGACGCGCCGCCCGCCGCCCCGGCGCCGGCCACGGCCCTCCGCGGCGTGGCGTCCGAGCCGCTCTATGCCGACATCATCCAGCGGGCCCAGCGCCTGGAGACCGCGGTGGCGGCCCTGCGCACGCCCGCCCGCAAGGCCTCGCCCACCGCCACGCCCCTTCCCGGCTTCGACCGCCTGAAGGCCGAGGCGGCCCAGCTGGCGGAGCTGGACATGCAGGGCCACCGCGACCTGGCCGCGCGCGGCACGGACGGCGACCTCAAGTGCATCCTGCGGGGCATCTCGGAAGACATGGCCGGCAAGCTGGCGGCAGTGGAGGCGGCGACCACCGGGCCGTCCCAGGACGTGGCCCTGGACGAACTGCGCCACCTCCTCATCGACAACCGCGAAGTCATCACCGCCCCGCCGGCCCCGCCGGTCTAGGGCCTGGGCGCCCCGAGCGCTCTGACTACAACGTCCTCGTTGAGCAACTGGGGCAGGATCACCGGCGCGTCCACGCCGGCTGGGTAGACCAGGTACAGCGGCACGCCCGCCCGGCCGTGGGCGGCCAGCTCGGCGGCGATGACCGGATCGCGGCGGGTCCAGTCGGCGACCAGGTAGGCGGCGTTGGTGGCCTGGAACGCCGCGCGCACGCGCTCGCCCTCCATCGCCGCGCCCTCGTTGACCTGACAGGTCACGCACCAGGCGGCAGTGAAATTGACGAACACCGGCCGGCCCTCGGCCCGCAGGGCGGCCAGCCGCTCGGGCGACCAGGGCTCGGCGGCGAGGCCTTCCGGGCCCTTGGCGGCGGCGGCGGGCGGCGGCGGCGCGGCGGCGGCGTTGGCGGCCAGGAATCCGGCGAGCAGCAGGGCGACCAGGGCGGCGAGGAACCCCGCCACGCTGGGCCGGTCATGGGCCTGCGCCGCCTGGGCCTGGCCCAGCAGGAAGAAGGCCAGCGCCAGCAGCACGCAGGCGCCGAACAGCAGCCCCAGGGCGGTCGATCCCGTCTGCTGGGCGAACACCCAGGCCAGCCAAGCGGCGGCGGCGTACATCGGGAAGGCAAGGAGCTGGCGCAGGGTCTCCATCCACTGCCCGGGCTTGGGCAGGCGAAGCGCGAGCGACGGCCACAGGGTCAGGATCAGGAACGGCGCTGCGAAGCCGAGGCCGAGCGCGACGAACACCAGAATTGCGTCCAGGGCCGAATGGGTCAGGCCGAAGGACACCGCCTCGGTCATGAAGGGCGCAAAGCACGGCGCGGCCACCACCACCGCCAGCGCTCCGGTCAGGAAGGCGCCCAGCGCGCCGCCGTGGCGGTTCCACGCCCCCGCCCCCTGCAGCGACAGCCCCACGTGGAACACGCCCGAGAGGTTCAGGCCCACCCCCAGCATGACCAGGGTCAGGGCCGCGATGGTCCAAGGCGACTGCAGCTGGAAGCCCCAGCCCGCCGCCTGCCCCGCCGCCTTGGCGGCCAGCAGGGCGAGCGCCAGGCCGACGAAGGCCGTCAGCACCCCGGCGACGTAGGCGAAGCCCTCCCGGCGCGTCTCTCCCGGGACCTCGGCGTGGCGGGCCAGGGTCGCGGCCTTCATGGCCAGGACGGGGAAGACGCAGGGCATCAGGTTCAGCAGCAGGCCGCCCGCCAGCGCCAGCAGCAGCGCCACGGCAAGGCCGATGCCCGCGGGGGCAGGCGCGCCGTCGTCCGTAGGCGAGGCGGGGCGCGGCGACGCGCTGGCCGCGGCCGCCTGGCCAGAGCCGCTGGCGCCCGCCGGCAAGGCGCCGGGCGCGGCCGCGACCTCCCAGGCGCCGGCGGCGGTGACCAGCACGCCCTCGACGGGGCCGGCCAGGGTGGATCCAAGCTCCTCGGCGGGCTGGAGGGTCAGGGTCAGGCCCTCGGACCCGAAGCTGACGGCCTGGGCCGCGGCGTGACGGATCACGCCTGCCCGGGCGGGATAGAAATAGGCCCTGCTGGCGTCCGCGCCCTTCAGCGGGCCGCCGACGAAGGCGAGGATCAGCTTGCCGTCCGCGAGCCCGGCCGCGGCGCGAATGGCGGGATCGGGGCGCGGCGCCTGCGCCACGGTGCGGGCGACCGCCTGGCCGGGCGCGCCATTAGGGGTGGCGGCCTCGGCGACCAGCAGGGATGTCGTCAGGCTTGCGGTCTCGGGCACGCAGAGGTCGGCGCAGACCAGGATGGTGACCCGCGTCCCGACCTCG
>CAZRKY010000077.1:0-12744 GCA_964600375.1 uncultured Caulobacteraceae bacterium
TCGAGCGCCGCCGCACGGCCGGCATAGAGCGGGTTCTCCCGGCGAAAGAGCATCAGAGTGGCGGGCAGGGCCAGCACCACGCCCGTGGCGTCGCTGGCAACCCAGCGCCCCCACCCTGAGAAAAACGATATCACGTCGTGCTTGATCATCAGGGAGCCGATCAAGCCCTCGATGATGGCGCTGGCGACAACGAGGCCCACAAACGGCAGGAAGCGCCTGAGTCGGCCCAGGTCCATGCCGGCGCCGCAGAACGTCCTCACCAGGCCTGCCACGACGATCGAAAATGCAAGATTGAGCGTCGTGAAGGCGATGTTGAGATCGACCGGCAATCCGCCGACGACATTCATCGTGGCGTTCAAGGCGATGCACGCCGTGGCGAAACCGACTCCCATCCACCGCGGCAACAACAGCAACCCTGCGGCCAGCACGCCGTTGGCGGCCCAGAACGCCGTGGAATTCTCGATCGACCGGTTCCAAAGCACCGCCGATAACGCCGCGAGCGTGAACACGCAGAACAGCAGGCCGGCCGTCTTCCATCCGTGTCTGGGTTGCGCGGCCCCGTAGAACCGCCAACGCACGCCGAACAGCTTCATCGAAGCCCCATCCGCATCCTGCCGGGCCAAGGAACCACCAAACCGTTGGAATCTCGTGAACGCGTGCATGGATTGAGCTTCCCCGAACAGCTGTGGCGTCAGCGCACGCTCAGGCATACGGTCAGCCGTGAAGTCGCGTTTCGATGACCCCAACAGAGGCGCCGCCATGGACACGCCCGCCCCGGCCTACAACCGAACCCCGGCCTTCGCCGCCTCGATCCTGGGGGCCGTGCTGTTCAGCGTGGTGTTCTGGGGGACCAGTGAAGGCGGACCCGCGCCGGTCAACTGGCCGGACTGGATGAGCCCGCCGGTCCAGCTGACGTTCCTGTTCGCCCTGCCGCTGGGCCTGGTCCTGGCCAGCGGCCAACGGCTGCGCGCGAAGGGGGTGGTCTATTTCATCGCGGTGATGACCCTGGTGCATTGGTGGGCCATGTGGGCGGCTATCGAGGTCGCCACGTCCAGCGACCAGGGCGATCACGGCGGTCTGTTGGGCGGGCTCGCGGGCGGCGCCCTGGGCGCCGCCGGCTCCTGGATCATGCTGATGCTGTTGGGCCCCGCGTTCCGCACCGGCAAGGCGCTCGCCACGATGCTCGCAGCAACCATCGTGCTCGCCCTGATGGGCGGCTACGGCGTGGGTGTCGGCTCGCTTGCGAACCTGCTGTCGCTGATCGGAGGGCGCGCCTTCCAGGGCCCCGATCTCGACCCGCCCGGCCTGATCGTCACCCTGTATCTACCTTGGCAGATCGCCTACGGCGCGGCGCTCGCGAGCCTCTTCGAACACCACCGCATCCGCTAGGGCGCGGCTAGCGCGCCGGCACGACCCGGCGTTGCGGCCAGGGCGTCACGGCCGCCGCCAGGAAGGCTAGCGCGGCGTAGCAGGCCGGGCAATGGAAGTCCGCAGTCTGGAACCCCGGCAGGCAGTGGCCCAGATCGATGTTGGTGAGGGCGGCGGTCAGCCAGGCGATCGCCGCGAACAGGATCCCGATCGAAGCCAGGGCGAGCCGCAGCTCGATCCTCGAAACGTTGGCGAACATGGGAACTCCTGATCAGCAGCGCAGGTCACGCCGAGGCTGCGCCCTTACTAGTCCGCGCGTCGCTCGACCGGCCATTCCGTAGTTTCCCTAGGTGGCGGGACTCCGCCCCTTCCTTCACTGCGTCCCCACTCGGCAATTCACGGGACGGAAGGGCTGTCGACCATGAGTGTCGCCACCACACAAACTGACAAGACGATGGGAGGCGCGCCGTTTCTGACCGGCGTGCTCGCCCTGTTCGCATTCCTGGCCATGCTCGGGGCGGCCGCCACTGATGACCCCCTGTTTCGGATTCACGCCTATCTGCTGATGGGCGCCTTCCTGTTCGGAACCGCGGCGACCTTCGTGGCCATGACCACTGGCGGCTTCCGCGAGACCTCTCGGTACATGGACGGGGTCATCCGGGCGGGCGTCATCGCCTCGATGATCTGGGCCTTGGTGGGCCTGCTCGTCGGCTGCGTGATCGCAGCCCAGCTGGCTTTCCCCGACCTCTTCTACTTCCCCGACTTCGGCTGGTTGAACTTCGGCCGCCTGCGTCCCCTTCATACGTCGGGCGTGATCTTCGCCTTCGGCGGCAACGTGCTCATCTGCACCTCCTTCTGGGTCGTGCAGCGGACCACCAAGGCGCGCCTGTTCGGCGGCGTCCTGCCGTGGTTCGTCTTCTGGGGCTACCAGCTGTTCATCGTGCTGGCCGCCACCGGCTACCTCCTGGGCATCACCCAGTCGAAGGAATACGCCGAGCCGGAATGGTACGTGGACCTGTGGCTGACCATCGTCTGGGTCGCCTACCTGGTGACCTTCCTGGGCACGATCTGGAAGCGCCAGGAGAAGCACATCTACGTGGCCAACTGGTTCTACCTGGCCTTCATCGTCACTATCGCCATCCTGCACCTGGTCAACAACGCGGCCATCCCCATCGGGCTGCTGGCGACCAAGAGCTACAGCGCCTACGCCGGCGTCCAGGACGCCCTGATACAGTGGTGGTACGGCCACAACGCGGTGGGCTTCTTCCTCACCGCCGGCTTCCTGGCCATCATGTACTACTTCGTCCCCAAGCGGGCCGGGCGGCCGGTCTATTCATACCGCCTGTCGATCGTCCACTTCTGGGCGCTGATCTTCATCTACATCTGGGCCGGTCCCCACCACCTGCACTACACCGCACTGCCGCAGTGGGCGCAGACCCTGGGCATGACCTTCTCGATCATGCTGTGGATGCCCAGCTGGGGCGGGATGATCAACGGCCTGATGACGCTCTCGGGCGCCTGGGACAAGCTGCGCACCGATCCGGTCATCAAGATGCTGGTCGTGTCGATCGCCTTCTACGGCATGTCGACCTTCGAAGGCCCGCTGATGTCCGTCCGCGCGGTCAATGCGCTCAGCCACTACACCGACTGGACCATCGGCCACGTGCACTCCGGCGCCCTGGGATGGGTCGGCTTCGTCTCCTTCGGCGCCATGTACATGCTGGTGCCCTGGCTCTGGCGCAAGGACGGCCTCTACTCGCTCAAGCTGGTTGACTGGCACCTGTGGATCGCGACCACCGGCCTGGTGCTCTACATCGCCTCGATGTGGGTCTCCGGGATCATGGAAGGCCTGATGTGGCGCGCCTACACGCCCGAAGGGTTCCTCCAGTACAGCTTCGTCGAGACGGTCAGCGCCAAGCACGTCTCCAATGTGATCCGACTGCTGGGGGGTCTGCTTTACCTCAGCGGCGCCGGGATCATGGCCTTCAACCTCTGGAAGACGATCCGTCTGCCCTCGGCCAAGGCGGGGACCTCCCCCACCGACGCCCTGCCGGCCGCCGCCGTCGCCCTCCCGGCCGAGTAACGACAATGTGGAAACAGCACGGCAAACTTGAGCGCCATTCGATGCTCCTGATCGCGGCCATCGCCGTGGTCGTGTCCATCGGCGGCATCGTCGAGATCGCCCCGCTCTTCTATCTCGAGAGCACGGTCGAGGAGGTGCAGGGCATGCGTCCCTACACTCCGCTCGAACTGGCGGGTCGCGACATCTACGTCCGCGAGGGATGCTACCTCTGCCACTCGCAGATGGTTCGCCCGTTGCGCGACGAGGTCGAACGCTACGGCCACTACAGCCTCGCCGCCGAGAGCATGTACGACCACCCGTTCCAGTGGGGGTCCAAACGGACCGGCCCTGACCTGGCCCGCGTCGGCGGCAAGTACTCGGACTCCTGGCATGTGGACCACCTGCGCAATCCGCGCGGCGTGGTGCCCGAGAGCGTCATGCCGCCCTATGCGTTCCTGGCCGACAAGCCGTTGCGCTACAGCGACATGCCCGCCCGCCTGGGCGCCCAGCGCACCGTCGGGGTGCCTTACACTTCGGCCGATGTGACCAACGCCATTGCAGACCTCGAGGCCCAGGCCGATCCCTTCGCGAGCGCGACCGGCCTGCATGCCCGGTACGGTCCGAAGGTGGCGTTGCGCGACTTCGACGGGAATCCGGACCGGATCACCGAAATGGACGCCCTGGTGGCCTATCTGCAGATGCTCGGGACCCTGGTCGATTTCCGGACCTACCAGGCCGATTCCGAAGCGAACCGGAGGTGATGGCGTGACCTACGAGACCGTCGCAACCTTCGCCCAGCAGGGCGGCACCCTCTTCTTCATGGCGCTCTTCCTCGGCGGCGTGGCCTACGCGCTGCTGCCCGCGAAGAAAGCCGAATTCGACCACGCGGCCCGCATGCCGCTGGACGGGGACGACGACTGATGTCCGATAACAAACCTCACAAGGACGAACACTCCGGCATCGATACGACCGGCCACGTCTGGGACGGCATCCGCGAGCTGGACAACCCCCTGCCCCGCTGGTGGCTGTGGATTTTCTACGCCTGCATCGCGACGGCGATCGTCTATTGGGTGCTCATGCCCGCCTGGCCGGGGCTCACCGGCTATACCCACGGGCTCCAGAACCACTCCGACCGGGCCGCCGTGACCGCCGACCTGGCCCACATGCGCGCCCTGCGAAGCGCCCAGGGCGCCAAGCTGACCGGCGCCTCGCTGGAGCAGATCGAACAGGATCCCGAACTTCAGGCCTATGCCCTCGCGGCCGGGGCTTCCGCCTTCGGCGACAACTGCGCCACCTGCCACGGCGCCGGCGGTGCGGGGAGCAAGGGCTATCCCAACCTGCGCGACGACGTCTGGCTCTGGGGAACCGGCAGCCTCGAAGACATCGAACACACGATCCGCGTGGGCGTCCGCTCCGACCACCCCGACGCGCGTCAGTCCCAGATGCCGGCCTTTGGCCGCGACGGGCTGCTGCAACCGGCACAGATCGCCGACCTGACGCAGTACGTCACCGCCATCTCCGGCCGCCCCGCCAGCCGGTCCGCCGTGCGCCGCGCCGCGCCGATCTTCCTGGCTCAATGCGCCGCCTGTCACGGGCCCGCCGGCAAGGGCGACCAAACGCAGGGCGCCCCTGACCTGACCGACGGCGACTGGCTCTACGGGTCCAGCACCGCGGCGATCTCGGACCAGATCACCAACGGCCGCGGCGGCGTGATGCCGACGTGGGAAGCCCGGATGGATCCGGCCACGATCAAGGCCATGGCCGTCTACATCCACGCCAACGCGGACGGCCAGTAGAAAGCGTAGAGTCATGACAGTCGTCATCGACAGGATCGGCAATTCAGCGCAGCGCACCGCGGACGGCTTGACGCCGCCCGCGGGAGCGCCGTCAGACGGCCCGAGCACCGGCGGCCTGAAGCCGGCGCCGTCCGGCCCGCCGCCACTCTACAAGAAGCGCGTACCCATCTATCCCAAGCTGGTTCACGGCCCCTGGCGGATGCTCAAGTGGGGCTTCCTGATCGGCTTGCTGGGCCTGTACTACACCGTGCCCTGGCTGCGCTGGGATCGGCCAGGCGACCTGCCCGACCAGGCCGCCATGGTCGATTTCGCCCATGGCCGCTTCTACTTCTTCGGCCTGCAGCTGTGGGCGCAGGAAGTCTATTACGTGACGGGTTTGCTGGTGGCCGCGGCGTTGGGCCTGTTCCTGGTCACCTCGCTGTTTGGCCGCCTGTGGTGCGGCTATGCCTGTCCCCAGACGGTCTGGACCGACCTCTACATCGCCGTCGAACGCCTCTTCGAAGGCGACCGCAACGCGCGCATGAAGCTCGACAAGTCGCCCACCAGTTTCGACAAGCTGTGGCGCAAGGGCGGCAAGCACCTGACCTGGATCGTCATCGCGCTCGCCACCGGCGGCGCCTGGTCGCTCTACTTCGCCGACGCGCCCACCCTGTGGCGCGAGTTCTGGTCCGGACAGGCGGAGGCCACGGCCTATCTGTCCGTCTCCATCCTGACCTTCACCACCTACGTTTTCGCCGGCCACATGCGCGAGCAGGTCTGCACCTACATGTGCCCGTGGCCGCGCATTCAGGGCGCCATGCTCGACGCTCACTCCCTGCAGGTCACCTACCGCTACGATCGGGGCGAACCGCGCGGCCCGCACAAGAAAGGCGAGTCCTGGGAGGGCCGGGGCGACTGTATCGACTGCAACCAGTGCGTGGTTGTCTGCCCGATGGGCATCGATATTCGCGACGGCGCCCAGTTGGAGTGCATCAACTGCACCCTGTGCATGGACGCCTGCAACGAGATCATGGCCAAGGTCGGCAGGCCTCGCGGCCTGATCGCCTTTGACACCGACGCGGCCGTCAGTTGCCGGTCCAAGGGCGAGCCCGCGACCTACAAGCTGGTGCGGGGCCGGACCATCTACTACGCCGTCGCCCTGGCGGTGGTCGCCGCCGTCATGCTGACGGGCCTTGGGACGCGTTCCAGCCTCGACCTCAGCGTCCTGCGCGACCGCAACCCCACCTTCATTCGCCTGAAGGACGGTTCGATCCGCAACGGCTACACGCTTCGGGTGTCCAACAAGGCCTCCGAGGCGCGCGACCTGCAGGTGAGTTTCGAAGGCCCCGTTGGCGCCCGGCTGCACACGGTCGGTCTCGAGAACGGCCGGTCCATCGTGGTGACCGTGCCCGCCGGCCAGGTCCGGACCCTGCGTGTCTTCGCCATCGCGCCCGCCGCAAGCCTGACCAGTCACTCCCAGCCGGCCGCGTTCACCCTCACGGATCCGATCGACGGCAGTATCGACCGGGTTCGCACCGTCTACCTGTCCCCCGGGGAGCCCGCGCCGTGACCGACACGCCTTCCGCCTCGTCCTTCATGATCACCGGCCGCCACGTGCTCTTCGCCGTCGTGGCCTTCTTCGTTGTGGTCATCGGTCTCGACACCCTGTTCACCGTCTGGGCGGTGCAGACCTTCCCGGGAGAGGTTTCACCGCGCGCCTACGAAGACGGTCTTGCCTACAACCGTATCCTGGCCGAGCGCCGGGCGGAGGCCGCCCTGGGGTGGAGCACCCGGGTGGCACAGGAGTCCCAGCCAGGGCGCGTCTCGGTTCGCTTTTTCGACGCCGGCGGCAAGCCGATCGAAGGCCTGACCGTCACGGCGGCCTTCACCCGCCCCGCCACCCAGGCCGGATCGCGCACGGCGACCCTGACGGCGGCGGCCGGGACGTACGTCGGCGGCCCGGCTCTCGCTGAAGGCGCCTGGGACCTGACGCTGACAGCGTCCGACGCCCAGGGCCGCGAATTCCAGGCGCGGAGGCGGCTCGTATGGCGGTGAGCGACGCCGCGACAGGCGTTCTGGACGACGCCGCGCCACGGGCCGCCCGCCGCCTGGAGCTGCTCGTGCGCGGGGCGCGTTGCGCCGCTTGCATCGGGAAGATCGAGACCGCCATGCGCAGCCTGCGTGGCGTGACCTCGTCCCGTCTGAACCTGACGACCGGCAAGCTGGCGATCATGACCGAAGCCGGCGGTCCGGATGCGGTCGACCTGATCGCGAAGCTGGACGAGGTCGGCTACCAGGCTGTGCTGTTCGACCCGGGCGAGGCTCTTGCCGGAGAGGACGCGGAGGGACGACGCCTGGCCAAGGCACTCGGCGTAGCCGCCTTCGGGGCCATGAATGTCATGATGTTCACCGTCCCGGTGTGGGCCGGCGCGAACATGGGCGAGGGGATGCGGACCTTCCTGTATTGGGCCGCCGCCATCGTCGCGACGCCCTGCGCGCTGTACGCCGGGATGCCGTTCTTCGAGTCCGCCTGGCGCTCGCTGCGGCGGGGCCGGGCGAACATGGATGTGCCGATCACCATCGGCGTCCTGCTGACCCTGATCGTCAGCTTCAGCGAGACCCTCCAGCACGGCCGGGAAGCCTATTTCGACGCCGCCGTGAGCCTGCTCTTCCTCCTGCTCATCGGTCGCTATCTGGACCACCAGCTCCGCGCCCGCGCCCGCTCGGCGGCGCGCGACCTGCTCGCCCTTCAGGCGCCCACGGCCTGTGTGCTGGACAATGAGCATCACACCCGCGTGGTCCCCACGCGCGATGTCCGCGTCGGGGATCTGTTGACCATCGCGGCAGGGCAGCGCGTCCCGGTCGATGTCGTGGTCGAGCACGGCGCCTCGGACCTCGACCTGGCCCTGGTCACCGGTGAAACCGTGCCCGCCCAGGCCATCGCCGGACGCGCCATCCCGGCCGGGGCGCTGAACCTCACCGGCCAGCTGATCGCCCGGGCCGTGGCCGTGGCCGAGGATTCCGCCGTCGCGGCCGTGGCCAGGATGATGGAAGCCGGGGCCCAGTCCCGCTCCCGTTACGTCCAGCTGGCCGAGAAGGCCGCCGCCATCTACGTGCCCGTCGTCCACGCCGTCGCCCTGCTGACCGCGGTCGGCTGGCTTGTCGCGGGCGAGGATCTCCGCACCGCCGTCCTGCGCGCGGTGGCGGTGCTGATCATCACCTGCCCCTGCGCGCTGGGCCTCGCCGTGCCCGCTGTCCAGATTGTCGCCTGTGGCCGCCTGTTCCGTCGCGGCGTGCTGGTGAAGTCCGGCGCCGCGCTCGAGCGCCTAGCCGAGGTCACCCATGTGGTGTTCGACAAGACCGGCGTGCTCACCGCCGGGCGGCCACGCCTCGTCGGGGCCTCCCCCGAACTCGCCGCCCTGGCCGCGCCCCTGGCCCGCGGCTCGCGCCATCCCCTCTCTCTTGCGCTCGCCGAGGCGGCCGGCGACGGCCCCATGGCCCAGCAGGTCAGCGAGACCGCTGGATACGGGGTCGAGGGTCTGATCGGCGGCCGCCGCGCCCGCCTGGGCCGCGCCGAGTGGGTCGGCGCGCAGTCGGGCGGCGAGGGCACGGAGCTCTGGTTCGGTTTCGAGGGCGAGACCAAGATCCGCTTCCGCTTCATCGACGAGCTGCGGCCCGAAGCGGTCCGGGTCGTCGAGCGCCTGAAGGCCATGGGGATTTCGGTGGAGATCCTGTCTGGAGACACCATCGCCCCTACCCGCGCGGCGGCCGAGACCCTGGGTGTGGAGCGGTTTCGCTCCGGCCTGACGCCCATCGAGAAAGGTCTGGCGCTCGACGAGATGAAGGCCGGCGGCGTGCGCGCCTTGATGGTCGGCGACGGCCTCAACGACGCGGCGGCGCTGTCCAGGGCTCACGCCAGCATGGCGCCCGGGGCGGCCGCAGAAGCCAGCCAGAACGCCGCGGACCTGGTGTTCGAGAATGGCCTGGACGCCGTGCCGGAAGCCATCGCGGTGGCGCGTGAAGCGCGAAGGCGGGCGCTTGAGAACTTTGGCTTGTCCGCAGCCTATAACGTGGTCGCAGCCCCCCTTGCCATGGCCGGCCTGGCCAGCCCGTTCGTCGCCGCCATCGCCATGAGCGCATCGTCGCTGGTGGTGACGCTGAACGCGTTGCGTCTGACCCTGGGGAGGGCGCGGTCATGAACGCCATGATGTGGCTGGCCCCCATGTCGGTGCTGTTGGGCCTGATCGGTCTGGCGGCCTTCATCTGGACCTTTGCCGCCGGCCAGTATGACGATCCGCAGGGGGACGCCGCCCGCATCCTGCTCGACGACGACGATGGCCCTCCGGCACCGGAGCCGGCCGCAGCGCGGGATGCGGCCGATGCTGGATAGGCCTCCGTTCCTGCTGCTGGTCGACGATGACGAACCGGTGACCGATTCCCTGGCCTTCGCATTCGAACTGGAGGGCTTCCGGGTCATCGCCTTTCCCGACGCCGAACATGCCTTGGCCGCCCGCCTGCCCAAGGGTCGTGGCTGCCTGGTGATCGATCTCAACCTTCCCGGCATGGACGGCCTGGAGCTCCTCGCGGAACTGCGCGCGCGCGGTGTCGCCGCCCCGGCCGTGCTGATCACCACCCATCCCAACGCCAAGGTGCGCGAGAGGGCCCGCGTCCAGGGCGCCCAGATCATCGAGAAGCCCCTGATCACCGACGCCCTGCTGGACGCGGTCCGCGGCCTGGCCGGCGGTTAGGCCTTCGCCGCCGGTGCGCGTCAGCGCGGCTGGGCGAGCACCGTCATCCGGACCAGTTCCGACAGGCTGCGCGCCTCCATCTTGGTCATGACATTGGCGCGATAGACCTCCACGGTCCGGGGACTGATTCCCAGATCGTAGGCGATCACCTTGTTGGCTCGACCCGCCACCAGCCCCTCCAGCACCTCGCGTTCGCGTGCCGAAAGGGTGTCGAGGCGGCGCTGGACCGCCACCAGGCTGGCGTCCTGGTGCTCGCTCTCGGCGTGCAGCTCAAGCGCGCGGCGCACAGCATCCAGCAGGGCCTCATCCTCGAACGGCTTCTCAAGGAAATCGACGACGCCGGCCTTCATGGCCTCGATGGCCAGCGGCACATCCGCGTGGCCAGTGATCATGATGACGGGATGGGGGGCGTGCAGCTGCTTGAGCCGCCGCACGAGTTCGATGCCGTTCATGTCGGGCATGCGCACGTCGGTGACGATGCAGCCTGGCGCTATCTCCGGAAGGACGGCCAGCAACGCGATGGCGGACTCGTAGGTTCGGGTCTGGAGGTCGGCGGTCCCGAGCGAAAAGGCGATGGAATCACGCACCGCCGCATCGTCGTCGACTATGTGAACAACCGCGTCACTCATCTTCGTTCAGCTCCACGTCACCGGCGGTCTTGAGAGTCAGGCGAAAGATCGTGCCGCCGGCCGGATTCGGCTCCACCCATATCCGCCCGCCGTGGGCTTCCACAATGGTGCGCGAAATCGACAGGCCGACGCCCATGCCTGTTCGTTTGGTGGTCACGAAGGGCTGGAAGAGTTGATCGGCGATCTGTGGCCGGATGCCCGACCCGGTGTCGCTCACGGAAACCTCGGCGGCATCCTCGCCGGAGGGTCGGATGGCGATCACCAGATTGCGGACCTTCGATTCCTCCATGGCCTCGATGGCGTTGCGGATCAGGTTCAGAAGGACCTGCTGGATCTGGACCTTGTCGGCCAGCACCAGATTGACGGTCGGGTCGAAGTCGAACTTCACCCGCACACCGTGCTCCTTCGCTCCAACCAGGGCCAGCGCGCTCGCTTCCTCGATCAGCTTGGGAAGGCTTTCGACCCGTCGCTCGGCTTCGCCGCGCGCCACGAAATCGCGCAGCCGGCGGATGATGTCGCCGGCGCGCATGGCCTGCTCGGCAGCCTTGTCCATCGCATCGGTCACCCGCTCGCGCGGAACAGGGTCGGCGGTCAGAAGCCGGGCGGAGCCCTTGAGATAGTTGGCGATGGCCGAAAGCGGCTGGTTCAGTTCGTGGGCCAGGGCCGAGGCCATTTCGCCCATGGCGGTCAGGCGCGAGATGTGGACCAGTTCGGATTGCAGCTCCTGGAGCCGCGCCTCGGTCTCCTGGCGCTCGCTCAGGTCGCGAACGAAGCCCGTGAAGTAGCGCCGGCCGATGGAGTTCATTTCCCCGACGGCCAGCTCCATGGGGAAGGTCGAGCCGTCGCGCCGCTCGCCGACGACGATGCGGCCCACGCCGATGATGCGCCGCTCGCCGGTCTCGATATAGCGCCCGAGGTAGGCGTCATGCGCCTCGCGGTAGGGCGAGGGCATCAGCATCTTGACGTTGGACCCGATGACCTCTTCCGCCGACCAGCCGAACAGGCGTTCAGCAGCCTGGCTGAACGACTGGATCACGCCATGGTCGTCAATGACCACCATGGCGTCCGGAACGGTGTCCAGGATGGACTGCAGGTGGGCTTCGCGCGCCCGGAGATTGTCGTTGATCAGCAGGGCGCGCATCCGCATGCGCTGGAACAGCTCGCCCCCCAGGCTCACCGAAGCCCCGATGAACATGAAGATCAGCGCCCCGACCGTGTCTCCCGGGCCGTAATGGTTGACCTGCCAGGCAGCGTAGAGTCCGGCGATCACGCTCAGGATCGTCGCCAGGCCGCCCGTCAGCGCGCCCGCAAGGGCCGCGGCGATCACGACGGACGGGATGAACAACAGGAAGGCCGGCTCTTCGTTCAGGGTCGGCGCCAGGTAGATCCGGCAAGCCAGGGCGGCCAGGGTGCCTCCAACGGCGGCGATCAGACCCGCGCGCCAGCGTCGGCCATCCAGCGCCCACCCCGTGAGCTCTGTCTCCTGCCGCTTGGCTTCCAGCCGGTACACACCGCCCCTCCCCAATCGATGTGAGACTAGTAGGCAGGCTTGCCCGTCAGGTCGATCCTCGATTGCATTTCAGAAGAACGCACGTTCTGAATTGATCTCGGTCAAGGCGCTCATCTCCGCGCGCGCGCCAGCTGGCTGCTCGCAGAGGAGGTCAGCCGATGTCGAACAGCGAATCCCGGCGGGGCTCGGCGCCACTGGGCTGGATGTTCCTCGCCTCAGTCTTCGGCCCCATGGCCTTGCTGGCCGTCGCCTGGGCGGTGGTGGGCGCGCTCGGAACCAGTTCAGCCGAGATCCACGACGCGCGCGTCGCTGTCATGGACGTGATGGTGATGATCCTGCTCGTCGCGGGCGGCGTGTTGTTTTGCGAGACGCTGGTGTTGGTGGTCGCGCGGCTCGCTCGGCGGCGCTGACGCCTATTCCGTGGTGCGTCCGTCGAAGTGCTCGTGCGAGGCTTCGGCTTCCGCCCGGGTGGCGCGCACGGTTCCTTCCGCATGCTCCGGCGGCCCGTAAAGGGTGTAGAGCCGAAGCGGCTCCGAGCCGGTGTTGGTCACGTTGTGGCGCGCGCCCGCCGGAACGATCGCCGCGTCGTCGGCCTTCAGGGCAGTCGCTGCGCCATCGATGAGAATCTCTGCCTGCCCGGCCTCGATGCGGA